>JAISUM010000101.1 GCA_031272095.1 Candidatus Symbiothrix sp.
GTGCAGGATATATGGGAGTTCAAAGACCCGCAATATCCTGATTATCCAACAGAAAAGAATGCCGAAATGCTTGATTTGATTGTAAAAACATCTTCCAATGAGGGCAGTATCGTTTTGGATTGCTTTTGCGGCAGCGGGACAACGCTGAAAGCCGCACAACTCAATAAACGTCAATGGATTGGCATTGACCAATCCGAATTAGCAATACAAGTTACGAAACGAAAAATAGATGATATTCAGGGGGATTTGTTTGTACAAAAAACAGAGTATAAATTTTTTGATTTAACGGATGCTGTAGGTATTTATACACAAACTGAGTATTTACTGACAGGAACGTACTGACAGGAAAGAATAAAAATTGCCTCTAACTTGTGGTTTGGCGCATGTGGGCAGACAGCGCAGTGAGAAACGAAAACAGAGAAAAATTGAATTGTTACAATGAGCGAAGACAACGTAATTGATTTGCTGAAAAAAGCGAAACAAATAAATGTTGATGTATGGCTTGACGGTGGTTGGGGAGAGGATGCACTTTTGGGAGGAATTACGGTGCGTTGTCTCGGCACAGGTCAATTATTTTGAACTGGAGGCAAGGCGGAAGCCCAAACCGCTGCGGCGATTGTCGGGAGTGTCGAGCATCAGGACGATATGTCCGGGAGTTGCTGAACTCCATTGTTTTGAATTTGGCATAATGTTTTCTGTTATATTTTTCTGAAAATTGAGGCAAAGGTAAATAAAAATTTTGATGTTATGTCTAAATCGGTGAAAAAGATTACTTTTGAACAAATTAACCTAATATTCCGAAAGTTTCATCCTATTTGCTCGTCGGAAATTGTGCTACCTTTGCACAAAAATTTTTAGATCAAAAAAATGAATATGCGAAAAGACAGCCATGCGAAAGCACCATTCATCGTCAATTGTGCTTTATTTTTCATAACAGCGATGATGTCGTTTGCCGCTTGCGAAGACAAGTGGGAAAAATATGAAAAGACGCCCGATTATTTAGGAGCGAGTATTTATGATTATCTGCAAAAGGCGGGCAATTATACTTGTTATGTACGTATGATAGAAGATTTGGATTATGCGACGGTCTTGTCCAAAACCGGAAGCAAAACCCTGTTTGTCGCCGATGACGAGGCGTTTGCACGGTTTTTTGCGAACAATTCGTGGGGCGTAAGACGTTACGAAGATTTGTCGTCGGCGCAAAAGAAATTGATCCTCAATTCGTCGATGATCAACAATGCTTTGCTGATCGAAAAGCTGTCCACGATAGAAGGACCGCTGGACGGTCAGGTTTTGCGGCGCACCACAGCCATTGCGGTAATGGATACTTTGACGTTTGAAACGGGCGACAAACTGCCTGCCAATCATTACTGGGACAGATTTCGCGCTACCGGCGTCCGTTTGGCAAAAGACAATACCGTTGTGCCGATGCTGCATTTTTCCGAAACGCAGATGAGAGCCAAAAACATCACCGACGAAGATTTTTCCATCCTTTTCAACGGTATCCAACGGGAGCGGGATGATGCTTACATCTATAATATTCGTGTCAAACAGCGCGATATTGTGTGTCAAAACGGCTATGTTCACGTCTTGGAAGACGTGCTGATCCCGCCGTCCAATGCGGCTGATGTGATTAAAAATATTGCAGCAACGAGCATGTTCAGCAATCTGATGGAACGATATGCGGCGCCGTATTACAGCGAGAGTCTGACTTCGCAATACAAGCTGGTCGGCGGCACGGATTCGGTGTTTGTGAAAGGCTATTTTTCGGAACGGAGCGGTGTTGTCAATTATAATTCGACACAAAAGACGGTCATAGATCCCAACGGTAAGACGGTTACGGGCTGCCTGCTGTTCGATCCGGGCTGGAATCGCTATACTGCCAGCGCGACGGCGTCGTTTCAGACCGATATGGCAGCCATTTTTGCGCCGTCGGATGCAGCAATGCAACGCTATTTCAACGAAGGTTCGGGGAAAGTGCTGATCGACCGTTACGGCAGCATAGACAATATTCCCGATGACGTGATCGACAAACTGATTCGCAACCACATGAAATCGAGTTTTCTCTCGACTTTGCCCTCGCAGTTCGGCACGATTGTCGATGATGCTCAGGAAAAAATGGGCATTGAAAAACGCCATATCGACAAGGTTTATTTAGCGTCCAACGGCGTGGTGTATGTAACCAACGAAGTCTATTTGCCCGCGCTCTATTCGTCGGTGATGTTTCCGGCAGTGATCAACGAAAATATGCGCGTATTCAACTGGGCGATAGACCAATGTGAGTTTGACCCCTATCTGTTGTCGATGGTCAATACTTACAGTTTCTTTTTGCCGACCGACAATTTCACTTACATTGTGCCTACCACTTTGAAACGCGATCAGCCTTCGGCGTGGGTATTTCATTATAATTACAACACCAACACGGTTTATGCAGCCGTTCATGCTTACGATCCGGCGACACAACAAGTCGGCAGCGATTCGATAGGCGTTGTTACGGCGACTGCTACGCTGAAAGACCATTTGGAAGATATGCTCGATTATCACATTATAGTGGGAGCGCTGGAAGACGGCAAAGAATTTTATCGCACCAAAGGCGGCGGCACCGTCCGTATTATTCAAAACGGCGGCGTGATTCAGGTCGCCGGTGGCGGAGAGATCGAGCGCAACGAAATTGTTCAGGTAGAAGGCATCTACGATCAGTCGAAAGAGACCAACGGACGCGGCAACGGCAAGACTTATATCATCGACCAGCCTTTGCAAACGCCTACCAAATCGGTCTATGGCGTACTGTCTGATTCGACCAATTATCCCGAATTTTACGAATTTTTCAAACTGCTGCAAGGCTACGACGACTTGTGGGTGGGCGACGCCGTCCGGTCGGTGAAGTTCAGCATCTTTTACAAAGATATTTCGCAGGCAGGTTTGGATTTCAATGTGCGCTTTCTGAACACTTTTCACTATACTTTGTATGTTCCCGACAATGCCAGCGTTTTGCAAGCCATCGCCAACGGATTGCCGACTTGGGATGATGTGGAAGCCGAAACCGATCAGGACAAACGCGACGATTTGGCGGAACGAATCATCCGTTTCCTGCGCTATCATTTTCAGGACAATGCGCTGTTCGTGGATAAGCCCGCCTTCTCCGCCTCTTACGAAACGGCAACCCTCAACAACAATACCGATACGTTTTATAAACTTGCGGTCGTCGGGGGCAACAATGCTTTGAGCGTTACCTCCGCCAAAGGAGAGACCGCCCATGTGCAGACAGGCGACGGACGTTTGTACAACATTATGGCTCGCGATTTTAAATTTAATACGGCGAATCCGGCGACGGCAACAACCATCGAAACCTCGTCGTATATTGTGATTCACCTGATCGACAAATGTCTCTACTTTGAATAATGAAAAATAAACACGAAAAATATATGAAACAATCACTCAATACCATTTTATTGACCGTTGTGTTGCTGTGTTGCGGACAACATCTTGCGGCGCAGCAGGCAAGCGGGGAAATCATCACGGGGAAAGTTTTTTCCAAAGCCGACGGCGAGTTGATCGGCGCTTCTGTGCGCGAAGTGGATGCGACCAACCGTACCATTTCGGGCGCGGTTACCGACATCAACGGAAATTTCACCATGCGCATCAAAAACGCCAAAAACAAACTTTTGGTTACTTATTTCGGATACGCAGACAAAAGTATTCCCATCGGCAATCAGAAAAATTTTTCTATCGAAATGAAGGAAAACGAATCAGTGCTGAATGAAGTGATCGTTACCGCGCAAAAACGTACCAATACCGGCGCTATGAATATCCCCGAGCGGGAGGTCTCGATGGCAATGCAAACGCTGAAAGCCAATTTTGAAGAGATTTCGGTAGCGTCGCTCGACGAAGCATTGCAGGGACAAATCGCAGGCTTGGACATTATTGCCAACAGTGGCGATGTCGGCGCCGGATCTGCCATGCGGTTGCGCGGAACATCGTCCATCAATGCCAACGTAACGCCCCTGATTGTGGTGAACGACCTGATTTACAATGTCGAAAATGCAGATAACTTCGATTTTGTGAATGCTAACAACGAAAGTTTCGCCAATCTGTTGTCGATCAATGTGGATGATATAGAAAGTATCACCGTGCTGAAAGACGGCGCATCGACCGCTATTTACGGATCGAAAGGCGCTAATGGCGTCATCTCTATTCGCACCAAAAAAGGACAGCGGGGCAAACCGCGTCTGAAATATTCTTACAAATTGTCGGGCGATTGGCAGCCCGAAGGCTATAAGATGCTGAATGGAGACGAATACACGATGTTTCTGAAAGAAGCCTATTTCAATCCGAGACAAAGCGACGAAGCCGCCAATATCCGCGAGCTGAATTACATCACCAACGACGCCGTTTTTCCCGACTGGCGGATGTATGACAACAACACCGACTGGATCGACGCCGTCAAAACAACCGGCATCACGCACGACCATTATTTGACCTTGAGCGGCGGCGGCGACAAAGCCACTTTCTATATATCGGCAGGCTATTTCAATAAAAAAGGAAGTATCATCGGGCAAAATTTAGACCGCTACACTTCGCGTATGGACTTGGATTATTATGTGTCCGACCGCATTCGTTTCACTTCGGAAATGTCGGTAACTTATACCAACGAAGACAAGAATTACGAAGGATTGTTGAATATCGCTTACAAAAAAATGCCGAATTTGGCGATCTACAAAGAAGATGCCAACGGCAATCCGACGTCGGAATATTATGCCATTCCGCAAGATATGTCGTCGGCGCTCAGCGATCAGAAAGATATGCGCAATCCGGTAGCGGTCGCTTGGTTAGCGAAAAACAATGCCAAAAGTTTTCGATTGGCACCTACTTTTCGTTTGCAATACGATTTGTTGCCTTACGATGAACGGCAGATGTTGCGGCTGAAAGGGATCGTTTCGTTTAACATCAACAACAACAGCTCTTATGCCTTCCTGCCGAAAGAACTGACGACCGCCACTTGGACGGATGGTGCGATCAACAAATCGGATTACGGCAGCACAAAAGGCTATTCCAATACCACCCAGTTCGACATCACTTATGTGCCGCGCATCAATAACCGGAAACACAGCCTCAATCTGTATGTCATGGCAAAAATCTATGGCAGTCAGTCGGCTTCACAGTCGGAAAATTCTTTCGGTTTGCCATCGGGTATCACCAGTCCGACCACCGGCACTTATGTATCGGGAATGAGCAGCGGCGCCGGTTACGGACGCGATTTGACTTTTGTCGGGGCGGCGCATTATTCGTATATGTCAAAATACAATCTCGACTTTTCCATCAACCGAGAAGGGAGCTCCAAATTCGGTTTAAAACGGAAATTCGGCACTTTCGGCGGTTTGTCGGTACGCTACAATATTATTGATGAAGCGTTTATGGAGAGCCTGCAAGAATGGATGAGCATGCTGTCGATCCGATTGAGCGCAGGTTTGAACGGCAACGAGCCGGGGTCGGAATACCTGCATTTCAGCCGTTACGAATCGTGGAGCAGTTACTTGGGTAGCAGCACTTTGCGTCCGGTCAGTATCCGTTTGAACGATTTGCGATGGGAAAAAGTGGAAGATAAAAATGTCGGTATGGACTTGGGCTTGTTTGAAGACCGTTTAAGCGCGTCGTTCAACTATTACGACAAAAAGACCAGCGACCTCTTACAAGCCAATGTCAGTATTCCTGCCTCGTCGGGCTATACCGTTTATGAATGGCAAAATGTCGGCTCGGTACGCAATCAGGGCTGGGAGTTAAACATCAATCTGAACCGATTTGTCCGTGCGGGTAAGTTTTACGCCGATTTCAGTATGAATTTTTCCAACAATAAAAATACCGTTTTGGAGCTGTCGGATATTGTACTTTCCAAATACAACGGCACTTACGGCTACGGTAACGGCGAATATATGTCGCGGCTGCAGCTCGGCAATTCCATCGGCTCAATTTACGGTTTTCGCTACTTGGGCGTTTATCAGTACAGCGCCGACAATCCGGCTTTGATCGAAAGCGGCTATACGCTGGGGACGGCGCCGATAGCGCGGAATGCGGCAGGCGAAATCATATACGATTCGCAGGGCAAACCCGTGCCGATGTATTTCGCTTTCGGAACGAGCAATCAGTTGGCTTTTCAGGGCGGCGACGCTATCTATGAAGACGTCAATTCCGATGGTAATATCAACGAGTTAGACATCGTGTATCTCGGCAATTCCAACCCGAAATTCAACGGCGGGATGGGCTTTAAATTGGCGTATGACAAGCTGTCGATCAGCCTCTACAACGTCTTCCGTTATGGCAATAAGATCATCAATGCCGGACGGATGGATTCGGAAAATATGTACACCAACAACAATCAAAATCAGTCGGTCAAATGGCGCTGGCGCAAAGAGGGCGACGTAACGGATATTCCGCGAGCCTTGCGCGGCGCCGGACGCAATTTTCTCGGCAGCGACCGCTATGTCGAAGACGGCTCGTTTTGGCGTGTCCGGCAACTGTCGATCAATTACGCTTTGCCGAGTGCGTTTTTGAAGAGATTTTCGATCAGCTCGGCGTCGGTCTATCTGACCGTCTATAACTTGTTTTGTTTCAGCAACTATTCCGGCGTTGATCCCGAAGTGGGCTACGGATCGTGGGGCATCAGCAAAGATAGCAATCAGACGCCGCGTGCGAAATCATTTACCGCCGGTTTGTCGGTCAATTTTTAATTTAATATCAACAGAAAAATGAAAAATATAACACTATTATTGATTGTCAGCCTTGTTTTCGGAGCTTATTCCTGCAACGAATATTTGGACGTAAGACCTGAAAATCAGATCCTGCTCGAAGAGATGTGGCAGAAAGAATCGGACGTAGAGGCGGTGCTGTTGGCGTGCTATCGTGCCATGCAGGAAAACGATTTTATGAATCGTGTGATCATCTGGGGCGAATTGCGGTCAGACAATATGCTTGCCGGAAACAGTGCGGGCGACGCCGAAAAGAAAATCAACGAAGTGAATATCCTGCCGACCAATGGCGATTGCACTTGGGGCGCCTTTTACAAGGTAATCAACTATTGCAACACCGTGTTGGAATATGCGCCCGCTGTCGTCAATCGCGATCCGAATTTTACGCAGAGCGATTTGAAGGCGAAAGAGGCAGAAGCGTTGGCGATCCGCGCGTTGTGTCATTTTTATTTGGTGCGCACTTTTCGCGATATTCCTTGGGTGGACAAGGCTACCATCAGCGACGACCAGATTTTGGAAGTGCCGCAATCTGCGCCCGACGAAATTTTACAGCATATCACCAATGATTTATTAACGGCGGAAGCAGGCGCTTTGTCTGTTTATCCGACGACTGCGGAAAGCAAAGGGCGGATGACCAAAGATGCTATTCGGGCGATGTTGGCGGACGTCTATTTGTGGCGGCAGGATTATGAAAACTGTGTCAAATATTGCGATTTGTTGATAGACGCCGTCGCTACGAACAATAATTTTTCGGGCAGTCAGCTCGTCCGTCCGAAATATGAACTGATAGAAGAAAACGCCTCGTCCAAAATTTTCGATCAAGGCAATGCGTCGGAAAGTATCTTTGAATTGCAGTTTTCGACCGTAAAAACCAATGAGGCAGTCAGCGTTTTGTACGGCAGCATGAACAGTATGGGGCAGCTGACGGCGACGACGGTTTATGCTGAAACCAACGACCTCTATGTGGCGACCGACGAACGCAAAACCGATTTTATGATCACCTCCAAATCGGGTACGGGCGAATATAAAATATTCAAATATCTGGGGACGAGTTCGCGAATGGGAACAAGCAGCTCCTATTCCTATAAAGCCACCACCGCCAACTGGATTTTCTACCGCATCACAGACGTCATGCTGATGAAAGCCGAAGCATTGGTACAACTCAACCGCTCGGAAGACGACCTGAAAACCTCGCTGCATCTGATCAACACTACTTATATGCGGGCAAATTCTACGCTGTTAGCAAGCGATTCGTTGGCATTTGCCAATTATTCCACGCCGGCGGCGCTCGAAAAATTGGTGTTACTCGAAAGGCAACGCGAATTGATGTTCGAGGGCAAACGCTGGTTCGATTTGGTGCGCCATGCCGAGCGCCGACAAAGTACCGCAGATTTAGTCGCTTATGTGATCAATAAATATACTTCCAACATCGGAACGATCAGCGCCAAATTGGGCGTGATGAACGCCATCTACCTGCCCATCCATTCCGAAGAGTTGAAAGTCAATAAACTGTTGAAACAAAATCCCTATTATGAAACCACATCAAGTATCGAAAAAAATTAAAAACTCAATCAATATGGCAACACAAATCATCAATAACATTCGGAGAAAAAGTTGGATGCAAGCCTTCCTCTGCGGTTGGATCGCCATCATGGTCTGTTCTTGCTACGATAGCGACAAAGTGGGTGAAAATTTCTACACTTTCACCGGCGAGACCGTCGGCAGCTATTTGGAACATCATCCCGAAACATTCAGCGAATTTACGGCAGCTGTCAAACGGGCGGAATTAGACGATTTGCTGAAAACATACAACACTTATACGGCTTTTGCGCCCACCAACGAGGCAATGTTCGCCTATTATGATTCCTTGCAGGTGGCTTCGCTCGAAGAACTGCCCGACTCGATTGTCAAATATGTGGTCTATACGCATCTGATTGCGGACAAGGCATACAAAACAGACGAATTTGTCGGCGGCGCCTTGACCAATACCAATATGAACGCCCGCTATTTGGTGATCGGCTACAAAGCAGGCGTTTCGACGGTCGATATTCTGATCAACACCAATTCGGCTATCGTAGATCGCGACATTGAGGTGGAAAACGGCGTCATTCATTCCATCAACCGCGTGATCACCCCTTCGACTGCTGCGCTGTCGGATTTGATGTCGCATGACGAGCGTATTTCGCTGTTTGTGGAAGCCTTGGAGGCTACCGGCTTGGCAGATTCGCTGCAAGAGATGCGGGATTACGATTATCAGCCGCCTATAGATGCGCCGCTGTCGATCTACAATACCGTAACCTGCCGCAGCCCCGAAATGCGCAAAATCGGCTATACCTGTTTTGTGGAAAGCAACGAGGTGCTGGCTGCCGTCGGCGTTACCGACTTCCCAAGTCTGATCCGCTATGCCGCCGAAATTTATGACGCGGTCTATCCGGAAGATGCCCACATCAGCGACCTGACCGACCGACACAACAGCCTCAACCGTTTTGTGGCGTATCATCTGATCGACAAAACAGTGCAGTACAACAACTTTTTCTTCTCGGCAAATATGGTGCAGGGAACGCTGCTGTATGAGTTTATGGAAACCTTCTGTCCGAATACTATGTTCCGCGTTTCCAACGATGGCGGCGCCGTGATCATCAACCGCGACAATGCACGGAACGTTGCTGGCGTAACGGTTTTGCCGGTTGAAACGGGACGCGAACAAGATACCGAAAACGGCATTTATCACCTGATAGACAAAGTTTTGATCTATGATCAGAAAGTCAAAACACTCTTGATGAACACCCGCATCCGTATGGACGCTACCAGTATTCATCCCGAAATGATGACCAACGGTTTCCGCTACGAAAACCACAACAATGCCAAAGACGCCAACTACATCTGTTTCCCTGACGGCTATCTGAAAAATGTGAATTTCATTTCCAACAACACGCGCCTCTATTATTTGCAGGGCAGTTCGAACTGGGCAAATTATCAGGCAGACGAAATGATGGCGCTCGGACAGTTCGACTTTGAACTGCGCCTGCCGCCTGTGCCTGCCGGAACTTACGAAATTCGTTTCGGATATACGGCAAATCAGCTGCGCGGTATTCTGCAATTTTACGTCGATGGCGAGCCGCAGGGCATCCCGCTCAATATGAAACGGCTGGGTACCGACGCCGCTATCGGCTGGATGTCTGACGCCTCCACGCAGGACAACGGCATCGAATTGGACAAAATGATGCGCAATCGCGGCTATATGAAAGGCGGAAGTTCGTATGGCAACGCTACTTATCCCAATTCGCGGGATTCCAACGGGGCTTTGCGGCGAATTGTCTGCACCAAAACGTGGGACTACGACGGACCGCATACCTTGCGTTTCAAATCGGTCTCCGACAACGGGCAGGATCAGTTTATGATCGACTATTTTGAGTACGTTCCGAAAAATGTGTATGCCAACCCGAACGGGACGGCAGAAGACCGTTTATAAATCATTAAAATGAAAAATATTTGCGTTATGAAAAATACGATATTGACATTGAAAATTCAGGCGATTGTCCTGCTGGGCATCATGCTCTTTGCGTGCAGCGATGATAACTGGGATAAGCATTACAACGCCGATCCCGACGTCGTTTCGGATAAAAATTTATGGACGACCATCGCCGAGACGCCCGAATTGAGCGTTTTTGCCGCCTTGCTGCAAGAATACGGCTACGACGAGCTGTTGTCGCAATCGCAAGCCTATACGGTTTTTGCGCCCGACAACGAGGCTTTGGCAACTTTGGACGTCAGCAATTTGGACGTCAAAACCGAGCTGATCGAAAACCATATTGCGCGGTTTATGATTCCGGTTTCGACAGGTAGCGTCTCGTCGGTTTATACGCTGAACGGCAAAAAGATCAAATTAGACCTGCAAGCGGGCAACTATTCTTTCGGCACAGCGCCTTTTGCACTGCCCGCGACCGGTATTGTCGCCTCTAACGGCATCGTCCATATTTTGAGCGGTTACGACCGATTTTTTCCGAATATCTGGGAGTATTTAGCGCAACGTTCCGATTTGGATTCGATACGGCAATATCTTTACGCTTTCGATCAAGTAGTCTTCAACGAAGCAGCAAGTACGCCCGGAAGTATTGTGGATGGGCAGATGACCTATCTCGATTCGGTTTTTATCAATTACAATACGATGCTGATGCGTCTGGGCTACATCAACCGCGAGGACAGTTCCTATACGATGATCGCTCCGAACAATACTGCGTGGAACGAGGCTTACAACCGCATAAAAACCGATTTTATGTATTACCATCCAACGCAGGCGGTCGCCGATTCGCTACAGCAGGTCTATACCAAAGAGGCATTGGTGCAGGATTTGTTTTTCAATAATAATATACAGGAAGCCCCGCAGGATTCGCTGACTTCGACGTCGAGAAACACCTTCTATCAGCCGCAATATCTGTTTGCCGGAACGGAAAGCATCACGACCAGCAACGGCGTCATCTACATTGCCAACGAACTGAAATACAAGCCTTATGAATCGTGGCATACGACGATCAAGGTCGAAGCGGAACGCAGTCTGGGACGCGAAAACACCTTGTCAACCGCTTACACCAAGCGTTCCGAAGGCGAAATGCAAGTCTCCGCCGATCGCTTTTTGCAATTGACTCCGACCACATCGTCGGGCAACCCTACGGTAACGTTTGAAATACCCAGCACACTGTCGAGCGCCTACAATATCTATTGTGTATTTGTCCCCGGCACGGTCAACAATCCCGCCGCTACCGGTTTGAAACCTTGCAAGTTCTATTTTCAACTATCCTACCAAGATACGGACGGCACGACAAAGACCGACCGTTTTCCCGATTCGGGAACGATCGAATCCAATCCATACGTGATGGATAGCGTATTGGTAGTGGCAAATTTCAAATTTCCGACCGCCAATTACGGCGAAGAGCTGACGACGGTGAAACTCAAACTGTTGAGCAATGTGGCGCGTACCGAAACCGCCAATTTTTCGCGAGAATTGTGGTTAGACTGTATTTTACTTGAACCTAAAAAAGAATAAAAGCGATATGAAAAATCATTATTATACCTACCGAGTGACGCTGTTGATTGTCTTGTGGTGCGCTTGTACGCAGGTTTTTGCGCAGGAAAAAGATTCCTTGCGACTGATCACGGTAAAGGGGCAGATCAGCGACGCTGCTACCCAATCACCGATTTTCGGCGCACAAATACAGAGCAAAGACAAGCAATATTCGGCAATCACCGACGAACAGGGTGCGTTCAGCCTTTCGATCCCCGAATCGCTGAGCCAACTCTATCTGTCGGCGCCTGACTATTCCCTCGTGATTTTTCCTTTGCAGGGAAAAACGACGATTGAGGCGACGCTGTCGTCTGTGCAATTCCGCAGCTATTACGACACGGATGAGGCTTTGAACTCGCAAGTGAGCGTCGTGCCGCGCAGTCTTTCAGCGCTGACTGCCGATTTGGAAATACAGTCCTTGCTGGGCGGCGATATGCGCGTCATCACCCATTCGGGAACGCCGGGCATCGGCGCCTCAATGTTTATTCGCGGATTCAACTCCTTGAATATCGGTTCACAACCGCTCATCATGCTCGATGGCGTGGTGTTCGACAATCAGTACGATCGCACCTCTATTCATCAGGGATTTCTGCTGAATCCGTTGGCGAATATCAGCGTCGATGACATTGAAAGTATCATGGTTATCAAAGACGGCACAGCGCTCTACGGCGCAAAAGGCGCTAACGGCGTCCTGTCGATTCAGACCAAAAGAGGCAGAAACGTAGCGACTACTATCACCGCGTCGGCGATGTATGGCTACAACCAAAAACCCAAAACAGTGCCGCTACTCAATGCCAATCAATTCAGGGTATATGTGAGCGATTTGTTGAAAACAACGGTCGAGAATCCGAGCTATCTGTCGTCCTATCCGTTTTTGAACGACAACCCGTCGTATTTCGATTATATGCGCTATCACAATGACAACGATTGGAGCAAAGACGTCTATCGCAACAGCGCTACGCAATCTTACAGCGTAGGCGTCAGTGGCGGCGATGCGGTGGCGCTCTACCATTTGTCGATCGGCTATGCCTCGGCGCAAAGCACGTTGAAAGAAAATGATTTTTCGCGTTTCAATGCCCGTTTCAATTCGGATATTGATTTGACGTCGCAACTGAAAATATCTTTCGACCTGTCTTATTCGCAAACCGACCGCAACCTGCGCGACGACGGTTTCAGTGAATCTAACAGCGATCTGATCACGGCACCTTCGGTCTTGGCGTTGGTCAAAGCGCCTTTTCTCGTTCCCTACGAATATTCCAACACGCAAACACTGACCAAAGACCTGTCGGACGCCGATTTTTTGGATATTGCCAATCCGCTGTCGATTCTCAAATCAGGGATCGGCGAGAGTTCGCAAAACTATGTGTCGCTACTCTTGCGTCCCTCTTACCGTTTCAACAAGCGATTAAAACTTGCAGCGATGTTCAACTATTCGATGAACAGCTTGTTTGAGTCGTATTTTCGTCCCGATGCAGGCGTAGCAGCGCTCACCTTGCCCGACGTGGGCGGCGTCTCACGCAATTTTGTCAAGGGACAAAACGCCAAACAGAACTCGCTCACTGCCGATTTGCATTTAGATTGGACGAAACAGTGGGACAAACATGCCGTAAATGCCACCGGCGGTTTCCGTTTCCTTTCCGATGCTTACAAAGGCGAATACGGATCGGGACACAATACGGCGAGCGATTTGGATCATAATTTGAGCAGCAGTTTGAGCTATCGTCAGACCAATGGTTACGACGATGCTTGGCGCTCTTTGTCGTGGTATGCGCAGGCGAAATATGCTTATTACGAAAAATACCTGCTGTCGCTGTCGGCTTCGGCGGATGCCTCTTCGCGTTTCGGCAAGGAAGCTGATTTGACTTTCAACGCGGGCGGAGTGCCTTGGGCGGTTTTTCCCGAACTCAATGCCGCGTGGCTCGTTTCGTCGGAAAAATTTATGAACCGTCTGCCTTTTGTCAATCTGCTGAAAATGCGTTTGGGATACGGACTGTCGGGCAACGACAACCTCCCTGCGGCGGCGGCGATCACTTATTTCAGCTCGATCCGCTATATCAACCAATATACCGGAAAAATTTTATCGAATATCGGCAATACCGGCTTGAAACCCGAAACGGTGGCAAAAGCCAATGTGGGCGTCGATATGAATCTGTTCGGCAATCGGCTGTCGCTGTCCGGCAACCTGTTTCGACACCTCACTACCGACCTGCTGACCTTGAAAAACTTCCGTTATATCTCCGGTATGCAAAACTATTGGACGAATGGCGGCAAACTCGAAAATCAAGGCTTTGAACTGTTTATGAACGTCAAAGCGGTGAATATCAAAAATTTCCAATGGGAATTGGGAGCCAGTGTTTCGCACTATAAAAACAAGATTCTCGAACTGCCCGACGGCGATTATCTGACCTCTATCTATGGCGGCGAAATCTTGACGGCGGTCGGACGTCCTGCCGGTTTGTTTTACGGCTACCGCACCGACGGCGTTTTCGCTACAAGTCAGGAAGCTGCCGCCGCCGACCTGAAAGTGCGCAAACCGACCGGCGTTGGCTATTACACTTTTGCCGCAGGCGACGTCCGTTTTGTCGATTACTTTGCCGACGGCATTATTGACGACAAGGACAAAACCGTCATCGGCGATCCGAATCCCGATTTCACCGGCTCATTCAACACGCGACTGTCCTACAAACGGCTGTCGGTCAATGCCCTGTTTTCGTTTTCTTACGGCAACGACGTCTATAATTATCTGCGCTCGCAAATCGAATCGGGCAGCACGCTCTACAACCAGTCGGCGGCGCTGCAAAACCGATGGATCAACGAAGGACAGCAAACGCTTATTCCACGCAGTTCCTACGGCGATCCGATGGGCAACAACCGTTTCAGTGTCCGCTGGATTGAAGATGGCTCCTATCTGCGTTTTAAGACACTGACGATAGCTTACGAAGTGCCGGTGAACTTTATTTTTCTGTCGGGATTTACTGTTTGGGCATCGGCAAATAACCTCTGGACTTACTCCAAATATCTGGGCACCGACCCCGAATTTTCCGTCAATAATTCGATCTTCTATCAGGGAATCGACGCCGGAATGTTGTCGCAGGGCAGAAGTTATTATATAGGTTTAAAATTGAATTTATAATACACGAAAAATATGAAAAATACAGATTGCATATTTCAAAAAAACGGCATGCTTTGGCTGTTCTGCCTGATAATCGGCTGCTTGAGCCTCACGTCATGCGACAATATTCTGAATATCGATTCGCCGCGTTATGTCAGCGACGAGGATAACAGCCTGTCCGCACCCGGAGATTCGGTTTCTTCAATATTAGGCGTTTTGCGGCAGTTGCAGGACGTTGCCGAATCGTATATTTTGCTGGGTGAAATGCGGGCTGATTTGTTGGACGTAACGGAATATACGCCTGCCGCCATCCGCGAATTGAATGATTACACGCTGTCCGACACCAACACTTATGTCGATCCGCTGCCTTACTATGCGATTGTCAATAATTGCAATTACATCATCAGTCGCACCGGCGACGTCGAGAATCCGCTGTACAAAGAGCATGCTTTGGCGCGTGCCATTCGTGCTTGGACGTATATGCAAATCGCTTTCAACTGGGGAAAAGCCGTCTATGTTACCGAGCCGATGTTGTCGGTGGAAGATACGGAAAAAGACTATCCGGAATACGATATTCCGCAGTTGATCGACGCTTTGATCGCCGATTTGGAGCCATTTGTCGATGCCATCTATCCCAATTATGCCACCATTTATGCCTTCACAAGCACGCAAATGTTTTTTCCGATGCGCGTTTTGCTGGGCGATTTGTACTTGTGGCGTGGCGCCTCCACCGCCGATTACGAACAAGCGGCAACGTATTACGCCGAATATCTCGACACCCAACAGACTGGGATGACAAATACGCCGCCGTCGATCCGATGGACTTACGACAATTTTACTACTGCAGGCTTTGAAAACGCTACGCCGCGCGACAGCTGGACGCAGGTAACTTATGCCTCGTCGGGCAACCGCGAATTGATCACCGCAATTCAGATGGCGACTACTCGCTCGGAGGGCAAAACCTGCACGTTGCGCGATAATTACCAATATTTCGGTATTTCGCCAACGCTTACCGACCTCTGGGATGCGCAGACCTATGTTTTGCACTACCAACCCGAAGGCGGAGGCTCTCCGGTGGATTATTTCACAACCGGCGATTGTCGCAAATACGGAAATATTGCAGGCACCGTGCGCTTGGAAGACGAGACGACGATTTCCGCTTTAACGAAAATAATGATGTTGTCCCATGTGATGCTCTATCGGCAGGGCTTGATTTGGCTGCGTTATGCCGAAGCCGTCAATCGCGCCGGACAACCGCAAGCGGCGTTTGCCGTGCTGAAATACGGACTGAATCCGCTGACTTTTACGATTTTCAACGCGCCGGAATGGCAGGGCGTTCCGTATATCACCGTTTTCAACGCGCCGAAATATGAAAATTCCGAAGGTATCCACGCGCGCGGTTGCGGCAATTCGTATTACGACCCCTATTATCTGATCGGCGACTCGACGATGACCACGCTGAACGATACTATTTTGAATGTGGAACGGCTGATATGCAACGAGTTGGCAATGGAAACCTCGTTTGAAGGCAACCGGATGCAAGACCTGATTCGGATGGCGCTGCGCCGCAACGACGCCGATTTCTTGGCAACGCGCATCGCCGCCAAACATCCCGCCGATTACAACCGAATTTACAATTTATTACGAGATAGAAAAAATTGGTTCTTACCGGAACCAAAATAATAGAGATAATCATATTTTTAATTAACAAAAAACACAATTCTTATGAAAAGTACAAATTACTTTTGGTGCGCATTTCTGATGCTGATAGCGTCGATAAATGCGAGTATGGCTCAGACTTACAGTCTGAACGCGATGACCGACGAACAGTTTGTCTCGGGCGGTACGGATGAATGGAGTTTTGAACGGCACGACGTGAATGCCGGGACTTACTCGCTACTAACTACTTACGGCGACAGCAGTACAGCGGTCAATTTCTATGACCAGTATTTGACCGAACGTTTCTGTCTGTTTCCGATTATGAACCGCCCGTCGAGCGGAACACAGTACGAAACAAAGCGCAATGCTTGGTTTTCCTCCGTCGGCGAATACCTCTATGTGGCGCAGGAATATCCTGACGGCACTACCGTTGGCGATTTGGTCTATGGCTCGACCTATCCCGACAGTTTGTGCGGCTACGAAGTCTATTCGATTTCTACGGGACTGAACGCGGCAATCACTTTCACCGTGCCGGAAGATGGCTACTACAAAGCGGATATGAAAGTGATGCGTCAAGACCTGTGGAGTTCGATCGGCGTGATGAAAGTCTATAATTTTTTCCGTTATGGCGGCACCGGTACGGCGTATTCGATGGGCAAGGAATTTGTTTATGGCGTTTCGCAGGGGATCGACACTTGGGCGGAAGGTAACGACGCCATTTATGCGGAATATTTAGCGCAAATTCCCGAATCGCCGACAGTCAACGGCAACAGCGGCAAACCCTATCGCGGACTGCCGACTTACAGCACCAGCGAAGTGCTGTATTTCTATGCACATACGGGCGACAAAATCACCTTTGAAGCAGATGCCCGCAGTACAGGCAACACCGAAAGTACGCCACGCGGCGGATATGCCCGTACCAAATGGCTGAATTTGGAAGTCTCACTGTCCGATTTGGCAACGGTGCAGGCTAATGCCGACAAGTTTGCCAATCCCTACGAACCCAGTCAGGAATGGCTCGATTCGCTCTGGGTAGTGCTTGACCTCGCGGAATATATCCTCAACGAAGAAGGTCCGGCTAACGGTTATTATCAAGGCTATCTCACACAGTTGGAAGCTTTATATACTACCATCAGCCAACGTGCCGACGACGGCGTGCTGCTCTCAATGGAAATTCCGACACAGATCGACCAGCTGTGGGCGGCAATCGACCTTGCCCGTACCCCGCTGCTGCCAATGCCGGTCAGCGGAAATTATTATGTGATTAAAAACTATACCACAGGCACTTATATCGGAGGTGCAGGTACCGGAAATGACGCCGTCAAACACGAAGACGCCGCCACCAATCCGCTCTATCACATTTTCCAAATCGAAGGTGATAACGATAACGGATGGACATTGAAACAGCAATATACCGGCAATTATATCACGCACAACAACGTCTGGACAGGCTCCTATGCAGCCGCCAACGGAAGCAGCCGCCAACTTTTCCAATTGGACACCAGCAATCCGAACTATTTTCTTATTCTGAAAAAGAAAGACGACGGCACTTTTGCCAACGGTATCGGGTTTGACAGCCAGACATCAGGCAGCACTTGCTTTTTCGACAAGGGCGTGGATAAATGGAATATGTGGACATTCGACGCCAATGACGCCAAAACGATTCTCGCCGAACAGATAGACCTTGCCGTTGCCGAAGCACAGGCGCTCTACGATAACAATTCGGCAATAGACGGCGCGGCAGCAGTCGTTTCGGCAATAGCTGCAGCCAATGCAGTAAAAGCCAATGCCGCCTCAACGACAACGGATTTGGTGAATGCCATCACGCCACTGAAAAATGCTACGCAGCCGCTTGTCGTGGCAGACCAACTGCGCTTGGCGATAGCCGACGCCCAAACCACTTATACTGCTAACGCTACGGTCAATGGCGCCGCCGATTTCCAAACGGCAATCAACACGGCGCAAGCTGCCTACAATGCCTCTAAAACCACCTACGACGCCACCTCGCTGACACAGGCAATCACCGATTTGGCGACCGCAAAAGCTGTCTTCTTCCTCAAAATAGCCGAAGCGACAGGAACGGTGGAAAATCCTTTCGACGTAACTTCGATTATCGTGAATCCGGGCTTTGATGAAAATACTGCTACCGGATGGACGGTCGATCAGGCAGGAACAGCATCTTCTTATGAATACGAAATCTATAACAAAACGTCTTTCGATTTCTATCAGATCATCACCGGATTGCCCGTCGGTCAGTATAAACTCACGGTACAGGGATTCCACCGCGTCGGCGCCAACAGCGCTACTTTGGTGCAAGCCTGCGACGATGGCGTCGAAGTGATTCCGGTCGAACTCTATGCCAATGAAAACTCCGCACCCTTGCTTTCGGTCTATTCCGATAAAACCAGCGCCTCGGGCTGGGCAAATTCGGACGGTATAAAATACTGCAACAGTATGGCAGACGCCCGCACCGCTTTCGACGAAGGTAAATATACCAATAATGTGGTATATGTCTTTGTCAGCGACGGCACCTTGCAGTTGGGCGTCAAAACCACCGGAACAACGCAAACAAGCAATTGGACGATATTTGACAATTTCCGCCTCTATTATTGCGGTCAAGCAGTGAGCGTAACGCCTTATCTGACCGAATTGCAGGAAACTTATGATGCGGCTAAAGCCTATTACGATGCTATTTTGACGGCAGATGTAGCCGGTGCAAGCGAAGGCGATGTCATCGGAAAATATTCTTACGACAAATATACGACATTGAACACAGCATTGCTATCGGCAAAAACCATTCTCGACACCGATCCGTCCACGCTGACCGCCGCACAAATCGGCGCTGCAAAAACGGCATTGCTCGCCGCAAAAGCTGCTTGCGTGAAAAACACGGGACTGAATACCCTCGAAAGCGGATTGTATTATATCTTGGTCAATGACCAATATTATGTTACCAATCCGGGCAATTTCGACATCACTGTCAGCAAAGATTATGTGATCAGCGTGGCGCTTGGCAGTTTGCTCGACACCAAAAACACGAGCGACAACAGCCAAATCATCAAAATCACCAAACAGGCAAACGGCAGGTATCTGTTCTTCAGTACCCTCTACGAAGCCAATATCAACAATTCGGGTCCCGATGGCGCTAACTATCGCAACATCAACGAAAATGCGGCTTTCCGTGCCGAATATAGCGGCGACGCAGAATTGACTTGGCGTACAACGAATTTGTTGTTCGACGGCACAAGTTATGCCATTCAGAATGCGGAACAGTCCGCGGCGAAAGGCTACTGGGGTTACGACGCCGACAATCAGAAAATTACTTATGGCTATACCACGCCGCAGTATGTTTTCAAGTTTGTGGCGACGACAGGCGCCGGCATCTCCGCTCCGACGTCCAATACAGCCCTTGTTTACGGCACAGCCCGGAATATCCGCATTGTCGCCGACAAACACGTAAATGTATCGGTTTATTCGCTTACGGGAACTTTAATTGCCAATAACATTATTTCCGGCACGCAAGACATCCCCGTACAAAATGCAGGTTTGTACATCGTGAAGGTAAATGAAAAAGCGGTGAAGGTAATCGTAAAATAATAAAATTATCAATAAAACAATCGTGGGACTCGTACCGATCATTGTGCAGTCCCACGACTGTTTTTTAAAATTGTCCTTTCCTGATTTAGGTTGACTCTTGTTCCCCTATAAATTTTAAATGAATATCGTATTGCATACCTAACAAAAAATTATTACCTTTGCATCGTCAAAACAAATACATAAAAATATGAACTTACTGAATTTTAGCAGCACCTATCCTGATGAGGCAAGCTGC
>JAISUM010000135.1 GCA_031272095.1 Candidatus Symbiothrix sp.
TAGAACCTGTCAAGTTTCTTCGAATATATAACATAGAAATAATACATAATCAAAAAAGGTTGCCATTTTTGACAACCTTTTGTGGGCGTTGACGGATTCGAACCGCCGACCCTCTGCTTGTAAGGCAGATGCTCTGAACCAGCTGAGCTAAACGCCCTTTTTCGTTGCTCTATCTCTCAAAAGCGGTGCAAAGGTACAAATAATTTTTTAAATTGCAAGACAAATCTCGAAAAATTGTGCAAGAATTTTTTATTTACTAACTTTGCAGCGCTAAATTCAATCGCAATGAAAAAAAATTACTATCCCTTATGTGGAATATTTTGTCTGACTTTGCTGCTTTTTTCCTGTAAAACAGCGAAAAAGCCGGTGTATCCTGCTTGGCAAACGATGAATAAACAGGAACGCCTGACGTCGGTGATGCAATCGGCAGTGTCGTTTAATTCCTTGTCGAGCAATGTGTTGTTAACGGTGTCCGGCACGCAAAAAATGTCGGGAACAACTGTTGATGCACAACTGCGGATTCAACACAACAAAGCTTTACAGCTGTCGATGCGCGTGCCATTGCTGGGTATCGAAGCTTTTCGCCTGCTTTTGACACCTGATGAAGTTTTAGTGATCGATCGGCTTAACAAGCAATATGTTTCGGCGACAATGTCGGAATTGCAGGGGCGAATGCCTTTCGTATTTGACTATGCGATGGCGGAGGCGTTGTGGACAAATCAGCTATTTGTTGCCGGAAAAAGCGGCGTCGAAAAAAGCGATTTTTCTTTGTTCGCACTGCAAGAAAACGAACTCTCGGCAAATCTGTACTATAGCGACCGAAAAGGCATCCGTTACAATTTTTTGTGTAACCAACTGCAACGAATCCAATCGGTCAACATCGGAGTGCCATCGTCGGACGAGGGGCTGCAATGCGATTATTCGTCGTGGGAAAAGACTTCCGACCAACAGCTTTTTCCGACGAAAATGTTGTGGAAAGTACAAACACAAGAATCCGATTATCAATTAGATGTACAATTTAAATCCGTGCAAATCAACACGTCTTTTGTGATCGACAAAGAAATCCCCGCCAAATACAAACAAGTCGGACTGAATCAGGTAATACAATTAATAAGCAAAATGATATGAAATGGCTCTTTGTAATATTATCGGCGCTGACAGCAGTAGCGGCAAACGCCCAAACGGTCGGCAGTAAATCTTTGGAACAGCAACGCAAAGCCCTGCTGACGGAAATTGAGAGTAACAAACAGTTGATTTCCGATAACGATAAGTCTATTCGGTCGGGACTGAACCAGCTGAATCTGTTGGATCAACAAATTCAAACCCGCAAACGGCTCTTGCAGGTTTTGGAACAGGAAATGCAAATAATAGACCGCGATATCAACAGTAAAGAACTGCAAATCAAAGAGTTAGAACAACAGCTGCAAGTGTCAAAACAGCAATATGAACAAGCCCTTCAACAGTTATACAAGCAACGGCGCTATCCCGAAAAACTGCTTTTTATCCTGTCTGCCGACAATTTTTCGCAATCTTTCCGGCGGATATTGTACCTGAAAAAATATTCGAGCTGGCAATACACTTCGTCGGAAAAAATCATTGCACAACAGCAACAACTCCATCAGGAAAAACAGGAATTGATAGCTGCCAAAGCCGACAAAGAACGCCTTTCCGACGTCAAACGCAACGAAGAAGTATCGTTGCAAAAAGAAGAAAAACGGCAGCAGACACAACTCAATACGCTGAAAAGCAACAAACGCAAATTACAGGAAGAGGTTGAGAAAAAACGCAAGCAAGCCGCCGCTTTGGAACGGGAAATCGCCCGCGTTCTCAAAGAAGAAATCGCCAAATCGGAAAAAGCAGCCAAACAAAATCCGTCGGTTGCCCGCAAAGCCGAAACGCCCGGCGGTTATGCTATGACCAAAGAAGAACAAAAATTGTCGTCCGATTTTGCCTCCAACAAGGGAAAATTACCTTTTCCGCTGAAAGGAAATTATCGCATTGTCCGGCGTTTCGGAGAACGACAATATAAAAATATAACAGACTCTGCCAACGAACTCAAGGGCATCGACATTCAGACAACGTCCGGCAATACTGCCAAAGCCGTGTTCGACGGAACGGTAATAGTGATGAGGGTGCCGAACAGTTCACTCTTCGTCATAGCCATTCGCCATGGTAATTATGTTAGCTTCTACTCGCTTTTAAACGAAGTATATGTGCAAAAAGGCGAGCATGTCAAAACAGGGCAAGATCTTGGAAAAATTTATGTAGATAACGGCGCTGCAATTTTGCATTTTGAAATAATAAAAGGAACAAAAGATTATCAAAATCCCGAATTGTGGCTTAAAAAATAAAGAATTATGAAATACAATCAATCGGCATTGGTGTTACATTCGGGGGGGCAAGATTCGACAACCTGTCTGTTTTGGGCTTTGAAACATTTTGAACAGGTCAGAACGCTCTGCATCACCTACGGACAACGCCATGCTTTGGAAGTGGAAGTGGCAAAAAAAATTGCCGAAAATGCAGGCGTCGCTTTTCAACTGTTAGACGCCAATCTCATCAGCAAACTTGCCGACAACTCGCTGACCAATCACACGATAGCGATGGACAGCGACAAACCGGCGGATTCATATCCCAATACTTTTGTGCCGGGGCGTAATCTGTTGTTTCTGACTTTTGCGGCGGTCATTGCGCGGTCGCACGGGATACGCAATATCGTAACCGGCGTATCGCAAGCCGATTACAGCGGTTATCCCGATTGTCGCGATACCTTTATTCGCTCGGCAAACACGACTTTGAATTTAGCGATGGACGAACAGTTTATCATTCATACCCCGCTGATGTGGTTGAGCAAAGCAGACACTTGGGCGTTAGCAGACGAATTGGGCGTTTTCGATCTTGTTCGCAATCAGACGCTTACCTGTTATAACGGCATCGTGGCAGACGGTTGCGGTCATTGTCCGGCATGCAAATTGCGCAAAACGGGTTTGGACGAATATCTGCGTTCAAAAGCGAAATAAATCGGCGAAATCTTCCCCGTTGCGGGGCTGATAGGTGTGAAAACCCAACTGTGCGGCGGCAACAACATTGTTTTTTCCGTCGTCGACGAACAGCGTTTCTTCCGGTTTCATCCCCGAATCGGCGATCATCTTTTGAAAAATCTCAAGGTCGGGTTTGACACATTTCATTTGATAAGAAAGGTACATCCGGTCGAAATAGCTGTCGAGCGGTTTGCCCGCCGGAGAAAAATCGGGAGTTAGCGCCCATTCCATCACTAACGGATTGGTATTGCTCAGCAGATAGAGCCGAAAACCGCGTTGGCGCAGGTCTTCCAGCATCGCCAATTTTTGGGGCGGAACGTCTTTCAGAAAGCCCAGCCATCCATGTGCAATAGCGCTGTCGGAAATATTTTTGCCGGTTTCGCGGCGCAAAGCCTCTCCAAATTCCTCTTTGGTCAAGCGTCCGGCTTCCAAATCTAAAAAAATACCGTTTTGGTGATAGGGATCTAAATATTCGGCGGCACGACTGACGCCTGCTGCCTTAAATCGTTCAATGGCGCGAGCATGGTCGAGTGTGATGATCACGCCGCCCAAGTCGAATACAATGTTTTTGATGTCTTTTAAGTTGATGATTTGCATGAATTTTGTATTACATGTTGATATTTGGGACTGCAAAAGTAGGAAAAATCTTGGCATATTGCAATTCTTTTAGTATTTTTGCCGCCGAAAAAAGAACAGTTACCTATGTTTGACAAAATATTGACTTGGCGCGAGAAGCATATCAAAGAATCCCATTTTATTCTGATTCTCAGTTTTATGATTGGGCTTTTGACTGCGTTTGCCGCCATCGTACTGAAAAAATCCATTCATGCCATTCAGCATTTTTTGACTGCCAACAACGATATAGCGAATGCCAACTGGGTCTATTTGATTTACCCGATCATTGGGATTTTGTTGTCGGGCTTGTTTGTGCGCTATATTGTCAAGGAAGACATCGGGCATGGCGTTACTAAAATTTTGTATGCCATTTCTCAGCGCAAAAGCCGCATCAAACCGCACAACACTTGGAGTTCGATCATTGCGAGCGCCATCACTATCGGTTTCGGCGGATCGGTAGGAGCGGAAGCGCCTATGGTCTTGACCGGCTCGGCGATAGGGTCTAATCTCGGACGGCTGTTCAAGATGGAACAGAAGACGCTGATGTTGTTGGTCGGTTGCGGCGCTGCCGGTGCGATTGCCGGCATTTTCAAAGCGCCGATCGCCGGAATGTTGTTCACAATAGAAGTCTTGATGCTCGATTTGACCACCGCCTCCGTCTTGCCGCTGTTGATCACTTCCGTAACAGCGGCAAGCGTTTCCTATATTTTTACGGGGACGGAAGCCATGTTTGCCTTCTCGCAAAGCGAAGTATTCGACATGCACCGCATCCCGTTTGTGCTGCTTTTGGGCGTCCTTTGTGGCTTGATTGCCTTGTATTTCACGCGGGTTACAATCTGGATCGAAAGCTTGTTCCGCCGCTTGAAAACGTTTTGGAAAAAATACATCATGGGCGCAATTCTGTTGAGCGTGATGATTTTTATTCTGCCGCCACTCTACGGCGAAGGTTACGACACGATCGGCAGTCTGATCGGCAACAGTTACGAAGGCTTGATGGAAGGCAGTTTTTTCTACGTTTTGAAAGACAGCTTTTGGGGTATTTTCATCTTTATGATCCTTATAATATTGATGAAAGTGTTTGCTACAGCGGCGACCAACGGCGGTGGCGGATGCGGCGGAATTTTTGCACCTTCGCTATTTTTAGGCTGTATTGTCGGATTTTTATTCGCCAATACCTGCAATTATTTTTCGCTTTTTCTGCCGGAAGGCACCCATCTGCCGACAGAGAATTTCGCGTTGATGGGAATGGCAGGCGTGATGGCGTCGGTGATGCACTCGCCGCTGACGGCAGTCTTTCTGATTGCGGAACTCACCGGCGGCTTTTCGCTGTTTTTGCCCCTGATGATTGTTACGATCAGCGCCTATTTCACGATTATGCTGTTTGAAAAACACAGCTTATACTCCATTCGTTTGGCACAAAAAGGCGAATTGTTGACGCACGATAAAGACAAGGCAGTTTTGACCTTACTGAATAAAGAGGCAGTTGTCGAAACCGATTTGATAGCCGTCGATCCCGAAATGGATTTGGGCGATGTGGTGAAAGCTATCACACAGTCGCGACGCAATATTTTTCCGGTCGTCGATAACGAAAATATCCTGCGCGGCGTGGTTTTGTTGGACAATATTCGCAACATTATGTTCCGTCCCGAACTCTACAACCGTTTCCGCGTGAAAAAATTCATGGTGTCGCCGCCTGCAAAAATCAACATCAATATGCCGATGGATAAGATCATGCAGCTGTTTGAAGACACCAAAGCGTGGAATTTACCGGTCATCGACGACGACGGACATTACTTGGGTTTCATTTCCAAATCAAAGATATTTAACGCTTATCGAGGCGTTTTACAACAACATTTCTCGGAGGATATTTAATCAATGGCAGCAGCATCCAATATTGTGGTAAAAGGCGCGAGGGTCAATAATCTTAAAAATATTGATGTCGAAATCCCGCGCAACAAACTGATTGTGATCACCGGATTGTCCGGTTCGGGCAAATCTTCTTTGGCGTTTGATACGCTCTATGCCGAAGGACAGCGACGCTATGTAGAAAGTCTGTCGTCGTATGCCCGCCAGTTTTTGGGGCGTATGAGCAAACCCGAAACCGATTTCATCAAAGGTATTCCGCCTGCAATCGCCATCGAACAGAAAGTCAATACCCGCAATCCGCGCTCGACGGTCGGCACTTCGACCGAGATCTATGACTATTTGCGGCTGCTCTATGCCCGTATCGGCAAAACTATTTCCCCGATTTCCGGCGAAGAAGTCCATAAACACCAAGTCAGCGACGTGGTGGATGTCGTGCAGAGTTTCGCGAAGGATACCCGATTTGCCGTCTTTGCCCGATTGACGACGGACAACAACCGCAACCTGCGCCGGCAACTCGAAGTGCGATTCAAAGAAGGTTTTACGCGGATAGATATTGACAATCAGATCTATCGTATCGACGAAATATTGGACAACACCGACTTGTTACAGCGCGACAATATTTACCTCTTGATCGACCGTCTGACGGTTTCCGACGATACACAAACGCTCTCGCGGCTGTCCGATTCGATAGAAATCGCATTTTTTGAAGGCAAAGGCGAATGTATCGTGCGTTTTTATACGGAAGAAGGCATGGTCGATCGCAGTTTTTCCAACCGTTTTGAGGCGGATGGCATGGTATTTGAAGAACCCTCGGATTTGATGTTCAATTTCAACAGTCCGGCGGGCGCATGTCCCACGTGTGAAGGTTTCGGAAAAGCCATTGGCATCGCTGAAGAATTGGTAATTCCCGACCCTTCTTTGTCGCTCTACGAAGATGCTGTCGTCTGTTGGAAAGGCGAAATGATGTCGGAATGGAAACGCAATTTTATCCGTCAGGCTGTCCCTTACGATTTTCCCATTCATCGCGCTTATGCACAATTGACGCAGCAAGAAAAAGACTTGCTCTGGCATGGCAACAGCGCCGTCATGGGCATCGACGCCTTTTTCCGCTTTGTAGAGGAGAACAGCTACAAGATTCAATATCGGGTCATGTATGCGCGTTATCGGGGAAAAACAGTCTGTCCGGTATGTCATGGCGGACGGCTCAAACCGGAAGCGCAATATGTCAAAGTGAGCGGACACAGTATTTCGGAACTGACACAACTTCCGGTCGACCGCTTGCAGGATTTTTTTGCACAATTACAATTAACCGCATCCGACGCACTCATTGCCAAACGCCTGCTAACCGAAATTCGCTCGCGACTGCAATTTCTCAACGACGTAGGGTTGGGCTATCTGACATTAGACCGCCTTTCGACGACGCTGTCGGGCGGTGAAAGTCAGCGCATCAATTTGGCAACTTCGCTGGGCAGCAGTTTGGTCGGATCGCTGTATATTTTAGACGAACCCAGCATCGGATTACATTCTCGCGATACCCATTTGTTGATCAAGGTGCTGCGACAGTTGCAGGCATTGGGCAATACGGTGGTGGTGGTCGAACACGACGAAGAAATCATTCGTGCAGCCGATTATATTATTGATATTGGTCCCGACGCCGGACAGTTGGGTGGCAAAATTGTCTATCAGGGCGCTTTGCCACAAGCGGGCGACGAGCTGAAGATTTCCAACAGTCATACCTTCAATTATTTGACCGGAAAAGAAAAGATAGCGGTGCCTAAAATACGCCGCAAGTGGAACAATTACATCGAAATCAGCGGTGCACAAGATAACAATCTGAAAAATCTGACCGTGCGTTTTCCGCTGAATGTGATGACGGTTGTAACGGGCGTCAGCGGTTCCGGTAAATCGACGCTGGTGCATGACGTTTTTTACCGCCTGCTGAAACAGCAACTCGACAGCGCTGCCTCGCAAACCATCAAAGGCATCGGCGGCGATATAGCAATGGTTCAAGCCGTTGAATACGTCGATCAGAATCCCATTGGGAAGTCGTCGCGCTCCAATCCGGTAACCTACCTCAAAGCCTACGACGAGGTACGCAAACTGTTTGCCGAACAGCCATTGGCAAAACAATACCACTTTTCGCCCGCCTATTTTTCGTTCAACACCGAAGGCGGACGCTGCGAAGAATGTAAAGGAGAAGGCAATATCAGGGTCGAAATGCAATTTATGGCAGACGTCGTGCTGGAATGTGAAGCTTGTCACGGCAAACGCTTTCGTTCCGACGTCTTGGAAATCGAATATCACGGCAAAAACATCTACGACATTCTCGATATGACAGTTGCGGAAGCCATCGCATTTTTCAAGGCGCACGAAAACAGTACGGTCAAAAAGATAGTCAAAAAATTACAGACCTTGAGCGACGTCGGTTTGGGCTATGTCAAACTGGGGCAGAGTTCATCGACCTTGTCTGGCGGCGAAAATCAGCGGGTTAAATTAGCCTATCATTTGAGCGAAGAACGCAGCGTCCCCAGCCTGTTTATCTTCGACGAGCCAAGTACCGGCTTGCATTTTCACGACATCAAAACACTCTTAAAAGCCTTCGACGCCCTGATTGCACGCGGACATACCATCATCGTCATTGAGCATAACATGGACATCATCAAAGTCGCCGACCACGTCATTGACTTGGGACCCGAAGGCGGCGCAGCAGGCGGCTATTTGGTTGCCGCCGGCGCCCCCGAAACGATTGCCGCCACCTCCGCCTCACACACCGGACGGTTTTTGAAAGAAAAGCTGTAAGTAATCACTCACCACTAATCACTAATCACTAATCACTAATCACTAATCACTCACCACTATTTCATTATTTTTTCGTACCTTTGCCCCGAAAATTGTTATATGTAAATTTATATCCAAATGAAACAGACTAAAAAATGTGTGTTATTTTTATTATTGATGCTGTCTGTGAATGTAGCGGGAACATTCGGACAGCTGACTTTGACAGATTGCCAAACCAAAGCGCGGGAGAATTTTCCTTTAATAAAAAAAGCGCGTTTGATCGAACAATCCAAAAATTTCACTTTATCCAATGTGTCCAAAGCTTGGCTGCCCCAATTGCAACTGAAAGCACAGGCGACCTATCAGTCGGATGTTACTTCTATCGAATTTCCGCCCCAGATGCAGGCAGCGATGGGCATCGACGGTTTCAAAGTGAGCAAAGACCAATATCAGGCGACGATGGGCATTTCGCAAATGCTGTGGGACGGCGGCGCAACGGCAGCGCAACGCAAGATGATTCGCGCCGATGCGGAAGCCGATTTGCGACAGACCGACGTGGAAATTTACGCTTTGGAAGAACGTATCAATCAGCTCTTTTTCGGCGTACTGCTCTGCCATGTGCAGTTAGAACAAAATCAACTGCTAACCGACGAATTGCAGCGCAATTATGACAAAATCGAACAATATGTCGCCTCCGGTTTGGCAAATCAAGCCGATTTGGACGGCGTCAAAGTCGAACAACTGAATGCCCAACAAGTCCGCACGCAAATACTCGCTACCCGCAAAGCATGGTTAGAAATGCTGGGCATGATGATCGACGAACAGCTCGACGAAAATACGGAACTGATCCAACCCAAATTGCCACAGGAAGCACCTGCAAACCTGATTCAACGTCCCGAATTGCAATGGTTCGAGGCGCAAAACCGGATGTTGGATTCGCAAAAATCCTTACTCGACGCCGCCCTGATGCCGAAATTCGGCTTGTTTGCGCAAGGCGGTTACGGACGTCCGGGATTGAATATGCTGTCCGATAAACTCGATTTTTTCTATATCGGCGGCGTGCAGCTGTCGTGGAACTTCGGCTCGCTCTATACCCGCAAAAACGATTTGCGCAAGATAGACATCGGCAAAAGTACGATGGAAACACAACGTGAACTCTTCCTGTATAATACGCGCCTGTCGATCAGCCGCCAAAATCAGGAAGTCCAACGCCTAAAAGCCTTGATGCACGACGACGACGAAATCATCCGCCTGCGCGAAAATATCCGTCAGGCAACAGCCGCCAAACTTGCTAACGGCACGGCGACCGTTACCGACCTGATGCGTGAACTGACACAGGAAAATATTGCCAAACAAACAAAAGCTACCCACGAAATAGATCTGTTGATGGCGATTTATCAACTTCAAATACTTACCAATCATGAATAAAAAATTCATTCTCAACTTATTGATTTTATGCCTTATCTTCACCGCTTGCGGTAAGAAAAAAGGACAATACGCAGCCTCCGGTTCGTTTGAGGCTACCGAAATCATCGTATCAGCACAAGCTGCCGGACAAATCATGCAACTTTCCGTCGTGGAAGGTCAAGCCGTCGATTCCAATCAAGTATTGGGCTATATCGACACCACGCAACTGCATCTGAAAAAAGAACAGCTGTTAGCCGGTATCCAAGCCATCGACAGCCGTACCTACAACATCAGCCTGCAAATCGCCTCGCTGAAACAGCAGCTTGCCAAACAGCAGACCGAGCTGGCACGTTTCCAAAAATTGGTGCAGTCCAATGCCGCCACCCAAAAACAGGTCGACGACCTGCAATCGGCGGTCGATGTGCTGGAAAAACAGATAGCGGCGCAAACGGAAACCCTGCAAAAAGGTAACAGCAGCCTCCTGTCGGAAATACAATCCATGCAAATTCAGATAGAACAGGTCGAAGATATGTTGGCAAAAAGCTTGATCGTAACACCCGCCAAAGGAGTGGTGCTTGCCAAATATGTCGAAGTCGGCGAACTTGCCGGACAAGGTCGCGCCCTGCTGAAAATTGCCGATTTGGACAATATTTTTCTGCGAGCCTACATCACCGCCGACCAGCTGACGCAAATGCAACTCAATCAGGAAGTCGAAGTGTTATGCGATTTCGGCGAAAAAGCGATGCGCTCTTATAAGGGACAAATTATATGGATCTCTGACAAAGCCGAATTTACGCCCCGCACCATTCTGACAAAAAACGAACGCTCGAATCAGGTCTATGCCGTCAAAATTGCCGTCAAAAACGATGGCTATCTGAAAATCGGCATGTATGGCGAAGTAAAAAACTGAATCGGATGGAATACAGGCTGACAGATTGGTTGCCGACGACCAAAAAAGAGGTCGAGTTGCGCGGCTGGAATGAATTGGACGTCATCCTGTTCTCCGGCGACGCTTATGTCGATCACCCCTCGTTTGGCGCCGCCGTCATCGGACGCACCTTGGAAGCGATGGGTCTGCGCATTGCCATCGTGCCGCAACCCAACTGGCGCGACGATTTGCGCGACTTCAAAAAATTGGGCAAACCCCGTCTGTTTTTTGCCGTCTCCGCCGGAGCAATGGATTCGATGATCAACAAATTCACCGCCAACAAACGCCTGCGTTCCGACGACGCTTATACGCCCGACGCCCGTATTGATATGCGCCCCGATTATCCGACCATTGTCTATTCGTCGATACTGAAAACGCTGTATCCCGAAACGCCTGTCATCATCGGCGGCATCGAAGCGTCGTTGAGGCGTCTGTCGCATTACGACTATTGGCAAGACAAACTGCTACCGTCCATTCTGCTGCCGTCAAAAGCCGATCTGTTGGTCTATGGATCCGGCGAACAAGCTTTGCGCGATATGGTTGCCGCGCTGCAAAACGGCGCCCGACCGACAGAATTGTCGTCCATTCCGCAAACAGCTTTCCTGCGTAAAAACGTCAAAACAAAAGCCGATGATATTGTGCTGGCGTCTTATGAAGACTGTCTGCGCGATAAAAAACTGCAAGCTTGTAATTTTAAACAGATAGAAGAAGCATCGAACCTGCTGCAAGCCCGACGCCTGCTGCAAGCCACCGACGGCGCGTGGGTAACAGTCAATCCGCCTTACCCGCCAATGAGCGCCGACGAATTGGACGCCTCTTACGATTTGCCCTACACCCGCCTGCCACATCCCAAATACAAAGACAAACGGATTCCGGCTTACGAGATGATCCGCCATTCCATTACGATTCACAGAGGTTGTTTCGGCGGTTGCGCTTTTTGTACGATTTCGGCGCATCAGGGAAAATTTATCGCTTCCCGGTCGCAACAATCTATCTTAAAAGAGGTGAAAGCCGTAACCGAAATGCCTGATTTCAAAGGCTATGTGAGCGATTTGGGCGGACCGTCGGCAAATATGTACCGGATGGGCGGGAAAAACGAAAGCTTGTGCGCCGGATGCAAAAAACCGTCCTGTATTTTCCCCGCCGTCTGCAACAATCTGAACGCCGACCACCGCCCGCTGTTGGAACTCTATCGGACGGCTGCGCAGGTGGCAGGCGTCAAAAAAATCTTCATCGGCAGCGGCGTGCGTTACGATCTCTTGGTGCATCCCTACGACGACGGCGAATTGGCAAAAGCGGCGCGAGATTATACCCACGAACTGATCACACACCATGTCTCCGGACGTCTGAAAGTGGCGCCCGAACACACGGCGCCGGAAGTACTGCGCTGTATCCGCAAACCGGATTTCGCCGTGTTCCAAAAATTCCGTAAGATTTTCGAGAAAATCAATCGCGAGCAACAGCTCCGTCAGCAATTGATCCCTTATTTTATCAGCTCGCATCCGGGCTGCCGCGAATCCGATATGGCAGACTTGGCTGTCATCTGCAAAAATATGGATTTTCATCTCGAACAGATTCAGGATTTTACGCCGACGCCGATGACCTTATCGTCCGAAATGTTCTACACCGGCTATCATCCTTATACCCTGCAACCGATTTTTACGGCTAAAAGTAAAGAAGAAAAACTGAATCAGCGACAATATTTTTTCTGGTACGACCGCGCCTGTAAACCGCAAATCGTCCGCGCCCTGCAACGACTGAAACGCCCGGAGGTGATCAAACAGTTGTATCCGAAAGGGTGAGTAGTGAGTAGTGGTTAGTGGTTAGTGGTTAGTGGTTAGTGGTTAGTGGTTAGTGATTAGTGGGGGCGTCATGGCGGACGTGATCCGCCATCCTCCGAAGATCGTTAAACTGATAGCATCACTCGGAGTGATTCTATCAGGTGGAGCGCTAAAAAAACTGTCAGGTTTAAAAATTCAGCGTCAATCCTACCCCGTCGTTCACAAATCCGAAATTGAGTGTGGGCTGACAGAAATTTTCGAAAACAAAAAAACTTCCGCAAAAGTTTGCATAATCAGGAAAAATTCGTACCTTTGCACCGCTTTTTTGCACAGTTTGTCCCATGGTGTAGTGGTAGCACATCTGATTTTGGTTCAGCCAGCCTATGTTCGAGTCATAGTGGGACAACAAAAATAAGCCTTGTAAGATCCGACTTGCAAGGCTTATTTCTTTGTCTGCTCGCTACGAAGGCATCACAGCTGTTTCAAAATCCACGCATCGGGGATGTCTGACCGCAAAGCGTCGCGAACAGCGGCTGCCTCATTGTAGGTGTCGTAAGTTGCCACAATGACGCGATACATACCTTTTTCGTTCAATGCCAAGACCGCATTGTAGTTTTTAGCGATCATCCGGTCTTTCAGCGAAGCAGCATTGGTTTTATTCACAAAACTGCCTACCACAACACTGTACGACTTGATATTTGCGCCATCTACCGCCGTGATTTTTTCTTGACGGGCATCGTTGTCGGTCGCTGCCGGAGCTTTTGCCGTTGCGGTCGATTCGGACTGGGGCTTGTTGATCGTCGAACGTTCTTGAGCCGCCTGATAGACTTGCGAATAGGCGCTCGGACGCGATTTGCAAGCAGTGAACAATACACATAGCCCTATGGCTACAGCTAATGATAATTTTCTAATTTTCATATTCAATAATATTAATCGGATTGATAATTAAATGCAAATGTACATGAAATAATTTAGATTTTGCACATTCGACCATAAAAAATTTTTTCAAGACTGTTTTTTTTAGTGGTGTCTGAACCTTGATTTTCATAAGATTTACTTGATTGCCTTGATTGTTTTGTTGTCAAACCCTTATTCATCAAAGGCGCCCTTAGTAGCCAAAGGGAAACACACACCATCACCCCGCCATTATTTTTGTCCTCTCCCCCCTGCCCCCTCTCCGTGCCGGAGAGGGAGAGGGAGAGTAGTGAGTGCGGGTTTGAATCCTTTTTCAACTGATAGCATCACTGCAGGTGATACTATCAGTTACACTAATCACTAATCACTAATCACTAACCACTATTTCCACCTCCCTCCACAAGTAGCTCTCGCCGCGATTTTGAAAAATATTTTCCGTTTTGACAAACATTAACGTTTTTTTTTTTTGTTCCGACAAAAAGCAGTACCTTTGCCGCCTATTTGCGTATAAGATTGGATGCAGGGTTTTTTAAGAACTTCGGCTCTGACAGAAAATCGCCGTAATAGATCAAATTAATAAAACAACACATTAATAACGCAGAAGTTCTATTTACGATGATAATGAAAAAAAACTATTTCTTAAAATTTGCTCTCGCCATCTGTTTGTGCGGGAGCGCGGGAGTTGCCGCAGGGCAATCGGGT
>JAISUM010000083.1 GCA_031272095.1 Candidatus Symbiothrix sp.
AATGTCGCCTGTTTGCACCGAATTATCGACGATGACATCGGTGCCGAACACCTCTGCGAGTTGCAGGCGGTCGGCATTGGGATGCTTGCGCAGGGTTTCTATTCGAACTACTGTGCATAGGTAGTTCGGATTGTGGTCTTTCGAGAGCGAAAGGCGGATATTGTTTGGATTTGCCATAATGTTTCTTTTTCAAAATATCACGCAAAGGTACAACTTTTTTTCAAATATTGTTTTTCGAAGCGGTTGAGGGCGGTGAGCCAAGCGGCGAGGGCGATAGAGAGGCAGCAGATCACGCCGCTGATCAGGGCATTGACAAGATTGACAGGCATGAGCATCCGCCAGAGCAAGGGCAAAATGCAGGCGAGCAGCGCCATAGCAGTCAATCGTCCGCCTACTTCGATAAGATATTGACGTACAGGGAATTGCATTCTGCGATTCAACTCTATCAGCATCGCCAAACAGGTCAGCAAGGTTAGCGCCAATTCGATAAGATAAGCGGTATATGCCGGAAAGCCCAAGCGATAGAACAGCACGGTCAGCAACAAAAACAGCCCGCCACGTACTGCCTGAATCATCTGAAAATAGCGAATATTCCCCGAAGCTTGCGAGACGACCGTCAGCGACAGACACAACGAGCCGGACAGGATTTCCATCAATCCCAAACGGGTGAAAACGGCGGCTTGTTCGGGAACCCGTTCCAACCACAGTTGCAGCACATAATCGGTCTGCAAGCACAGCGGCAAGGCAAACAAAAACAGGCAAACAAAACAGGCTTTCGACGACAGAAACACCAATTTATACATATAGCCATAGTCTTTGCTCGAACAGGATTGGATGATTTGCGGCTGCACTGCCAAAATAATATTGGACGCGAAATTTTGCAAGACGGCGCAGATTTGTTGGGCAGTGGCTCTGGCGCTCGTGGCGGCTAATACGAAAAAGATATTGATTGCCTGTGTAACGCCGTGCGTACTAATACGGTCGCCTGCTATGCCCAGCATCATCCAGCCCGAAAACCGCATCATTTCTTGCAGCAATGCCTTGTTCCAACGCAGAGGGCTACGACATTCGTCAAAATGCCGTCGGCAATAAGTGCGATAGGCAAAGCGAATCAGGACGGTCGCCGCAAATAATAATCCGGCATACAACAGCAGCCGATTTCCGCCAAAAACGCCCACAACGAGGGCAATCCCCAAGCGCAAAACGACGTCGGCAAGCGACAGGGCGGCAAAAACATTCATCCGTTCCCGCGACAAGACGATCGCTTGATAGGGCGTAGAGATGATCGTAACAATAAAACCTACAACAATAAACTGATAGACCCAAGTAGCGGTGGCAATCATTTCGGGCGGGATATTCAGATGATTTCTGACATACCACACGCCGACGGTTTCGGCTAACAGGGCGACGATCAGCGCGATACCGTATTGCAGGATGCGCCCGCTCGCTATAATATCCGCCAAACGCTCGTTCTGATTTTTGCCGATAGCGACATTGATAAAACGTTGATAGAGATTCAATAACGCGCTGTTGAAGAACTCCCACATCATCACGACGCTGCTCACGACCGCATAGACGCCGTAGCCGTCGATATCCAAGGCATGCATGACAATGCGTGTCGTATAGAGGTTGATCACTATTGAGATCGACAGTCTCAAATAGAGGATCAGCGTGTTTTTGGCGATGATTGTGGAGGGCGTTTTCATGCCTTATGGTTTTCGATCCATCGTCGGGCATTGACAAAGGCTTCGATCCATGGACTGACCTCGTCTTTTTTGCGGTCGGCAGGATAATGCGCCCATTGCCACGGGAAGATGGCGCGTTCAAGGTGCGGCATCATCGCCAAATGGCGACCGTTGGCGGAACAGATCCCTGCCGTTGCGTAATCCGAGCCGTTGGGATTTGCCGGATAAGCGCCATAAGTATATTTGGCGACGATGTTGTATTTGGTTTCGTGCATCGGCAAGGAGAATTTTCCTTCGCCATGCGCTACCCAGATCCCCAGTTGCGAGCCTGACAGTGAACCGAACATCACCGAATCGTTGTACGAGATATTGACGGAGACGAATCCCGATTCAAACTTATGCGAATCGTTGTGCAACATCTGTGGTTGCTTTGGATGATGGGGCGTAATCAGATTCAGCGCTATCATCAGTTGGCAGCCGTTGCAGATACCGAGACTCAAAGTATCGGAGCGCTTATAATAGTTTTCTATTGCCTTTTGCGCCTTTTCGTTATAGAGCAATGCGCCCGCCCAGCCTTTGGCGGATCCCAATACGTCGGAGTTGGAAAAACCGCCGCAGAAGACAATCATATTGACGTCTTCGAGTGTTTCGCGTCCGCTGACAAGGTCGGTCGTATGCACATCCTTCACGTCGAAACCTGCCAAATAAAGCGCGTAAGCCATTTCGCGTTCGCCGTTGGTGCCTTTTTCGCGGATGATAGCGGCGCGAATACCGGATTTGTTGCGTCGGTCGGCGGAAAGCTGAAGACTTGCCAAATCGCCCTTAAATGCTGCCGGAAAATGAAACTGCAAGACCTGATGTTTGAAGTTTCGGAAACGCTTTTTGGCGCATTTTACTCCCGATTGTTGGCAGTCTAAAAGGAAGGATGGCTTATACCAGCATTTGCATAAAACATCAATATTGAACTTATAAACCAACTCTTCGTATAGCACTTCAAGATAATTATAATAAGACGTCTTGCGCGGAGTGCCCAAGCACACGAAATCAACGCCTTGTTCCTTCAAAAAGGTTTCGACGGCTTCCGTTTCTTTGACCTGAACGACGATCGCCGAATTTTCGGCAAACAGCATCTTGATGACGTCGGTCGTATTTTTCAGCGCTGCCAAACTGTTCAGATTGATTCTCAGTCTACCTAACTCATTGGCAAAACACATCTCCAAGAGCGTGGTGATCAGCCCGCCTGCCGATACATCGTGTCCGGCTAATATTTGTTCGTTTTTGATCAGCGTTTGAATGGCGTTAAAACAGCGTTTGAAATACTCGGCGTCGGTAACAGTCGGCACGTCGCTGCCTATTTTTCCCAGCGTTTGTGCAAATGCCGAGCCGCCCAAGCGCAGGCTATCTCGCGAAAAATCAATATAATACAGTTTTGTATCGACATCGAAAACCATCACCGGCGAAACGATTTGCTTCACGTCGGATACCTCCGCGCCTGCCGATATGATCACTGTTCCGGGCGCATACACTTTTTGTGTCCCGTATTTTTGCGTCATCGAAAGGCTGTCTTTTCCGGTCGGGATGTTAATTCCCAATGCGCAGGCAAAATCGGAGCAGGCTTCGACGGCTTTGTAGAGCCGTGCGTCTTCGCCCTGATTTTTGCATGCCCACATCCAGTTGGCACTCAACGAAACGCTGTTGATGCCGTCGGTCAGCGGTGCAAAAACGATATTGGTCAGCGCTTCGGCGATTGCCATGACCGAACCTTTAGCGGCGTCGGCTAATGCGATTTGGGGCGCGTGTCCGATAGAAGTGGCGATGCCTTTTTGTCCGCGATAGTCCAAAGCCACCGCTCCCAAATCGCTCAGCGGCAGCTGGATCTCGCCTACGCATTGTTGTCGCGCCACTCGTCCCGTTACCGACCGATCCACTTTGTTGGTCAGCCAGTCTTTGCAGGCGACGGCTTCCAACTGCAAGACGTTTTCGATGTATTGTTGCAGCAAGCTGATGTCGTATTGCGGATCCTGATAGCTTTCCGGCAGGCTGACGTCGTTCATCACGGTGCGGGGCGGTTTTCCGAAGAAATCGCTCAACTGCATATCTAAGGGGCGTTGTCCGTCTGCCTGTTCAAAGACGAATTGCATATCGCCGGTCGTTTCGCCGATCACATACATCGGGGCGCGTTCACGATCGGCGATGCGTTGCACGCGCTCAATATCTTGCGCTTGCAGCACCAAGCCCATACGTTCCTGACTTTCGTTGCCGATGATTTCTTTGGCAGAAAGTGTAGGATCGCCTACCGGCAAGCGGCTCATATCTATTTTTCCGCCGGTTGTTTCGACCAATTCGGAGAGGCAATTGAGATGACCGCCGGCGCCATGGTCGTGGATCGACACGATGGGGTTGGCGTCCGATTCCGCCAAACTGCGAATCACGTTGGCGACACGTTTTTGCATTTCGGGATTGGCGCGTTGTACGGCATTGAGTTCGATGCCGCTGGCATATTGTCCGGTATCGACCGACGACACTGCACCGCCGCCCATACCGATCCGGTAGTTGTCGCCACCCAGCAAAACGACTTTTTCCAAAGCGGTAACCTCGCCTTTCAGCGCATCCGATTTTTTGGCAAAACCGACGCCGCCTGCCAGCATGATCACTTTGTCGTAGCCGTATTGTCGGTCGTTTTCTTCGTGTTCAAAGGTCAAGACCGAGCCGCAGATCAGGGGTTGCCCGAATTTGTTTCCGAAATCGGAGGCGCCATTGGAAGCTTTGATCAGAATTTGTTGGGGCGTCTGATAGAGCCATCGAAAATCTTTGCCGTGCCAACCGCGTGTCGCGTCTGTTTTGAGAGGATAGGAGGTCATATAGACGGCTGTACCGGCAATCGGCAAAGAGGCTTTTCCGCCACCCAAACGGTCGCGAATTTCGCCGCCGGTACCGGTAGCCGCTCCGTTGAACGGTTCGACAGTTGTAGGAAAATTATGTGTTTCCGCCTTCAATGAGATGACGGTTTCGATGTCCTTGACTTCAAAAAAATCGGGACGGTCGCCATTGGCAGGCGCAAACTGTTCGACGGTCGGACCCTGATTGAAGGCGACATTGTCTTTGTATGCCGAGACCAATTTGTTGGGGTTGATCTGCGAAGTTTTTTTGATCAACTGAAACAGCGTAGATTCTTTTTCGACGCCGTCTATCACGAAAATACCATTGAAAATCTTATGGCGGCAATGTTCCGAATTGACTTGCGAAAAGCCGAACACTTCGCTGTCGGTCAGCGGGCGCCCCAATTTTTCGCTGACGCTGTTCAAATATTGAATCTCATCGTCGCTCAACGCCAAGCCTTCCTGTTGGTTATAAGCGGCAATATCACGAATCGGCAGGATGTTTTCCGGCTGTTTGTTGATGGTAAAAATATCTTGATCGACGCTGTCATAGACACGTTGGAGCATCGGATCGTAATCGCTCGTGTCGGCATCTGCCGCCTGAAATTCTTCGATGCGCAGGATGCCTTTGATGCCCATAATTTGGGTGATTTCAACCGCATTGGTACTCCAAGGCGTAATCATTTCGCGGCGGGGACCTACCCAAGTTCCGGCGATTTGTTGTTCGGATAATAACTCGGCGTCACCAAAGAGCCACATCAGTTTCCGGATGTCGTCGGACTGCAATTGTCCGGTTGTTTGCACCGCCAATACGGATGGCGTATGCGTTTGAAAAAATAAAATCATCTTTGCAATGGGGTTTAATTGAATTTGCCTGCAAAGGTAATAAATAATTATGAAATTAAAGGTCTTTGAGCGTTACTCCAAATTGACAATATTGTTTCTCTTCTACCCAAAAACCGGAATGAAAAAGCAAATTTTTTTGCAATTAGCAGATCACTTTTAAAATTTTGACGATAAAAAAATCACCTTTCGGACGAAAAAAAGTATTTGTTTGAACAAAATTTTTATTACTTTTGGGGGCTTTTTTACAACATGAAACACGATTTTTCTATTTGGCAAACGCTTTGGTCGGTGATTTACGCGCTGCTGGTAGTCAGCGCCATACTCGTCGTACTGACCAAAAACAAAAACCCTATCAAGACGATCGCATGGCTGACCATCCTGATTTGCGTTCCGATGGTGGGGCTGATCTGTTACTACTTGTTCGGGCGCGACACCCGCAAACAGCGCTTTGTCAATAAAAAATACTACGCCAAAATTCGCCATCTGAATTTCAACGAACTGCTGCAAGCCGATCATCCCGACATGCATCCCAACTACAACAATTTGGTCTCGCTCCTGAAAAGCAACAACCAGTCGCCTATTTTGCGGGGCAGCAAGGTGCAAATCCTGACCACAGGCAGCAAAATGTTTGAATCTATGCTGACCGATATTGATAACGCCAAACACCATATCCACATCGAATTTTTTATATTTAAAAATGACTTAACCGGTCGTTTGGTGAAAATTGTGCTGATGAAAAAAGCCCTGCAAGGCGTGAAAGTGCGATTTATCTATGACAATGTTGCCAACTGGCGCGTCGCCCGCAAATTCTATTACGAGATGGAAGAGGCGGGCGTACAGGTAGCGTCGCTGATGGAGACCCGTTTTCCGCTGATACAAAGCAGTAAGTTCAACTACCGCAACCACCGCAAAGTCGTGGTCATCGACGGCGCCGTCGGCTATGTCGGCGGGATGAACGTGTCCGACGACTATTCGTCGAATCCCAACTGGGAAGACCGTCAGCTTCGCGTCGAAGGCAGAGGCGTACACGGTTTGCAGGTCAGCTTTATGATCGACTGGCTGTCCGCAGGAAAAAAACACTGGACGGATATGGAACGCTATTACCCCAACCTGCCGGTCTATACGCAAAACCTGATGCAGATCGTTACCAGCGGACCTTTCAGCGAATACTCCAACCTCTTGCAGGCAACCGTCAGCATCGTGATGAGCGCAAAAAAATATATCTACCTCCAAACGCCCTATTTCCTGCCGACAGAAACCCTGTTTGAAGCCCTGCAAATCGCCTGCCTGAGCGGAGTGGACGTCCGATTGATGGTCTCCGAAAAATCAGACTCCTCCTACGTTGATCCCGCTTCACATTCCTACTACGAAGCCCTGCTCAAATCCGGCATGAAAATCTACGCCCTGCAAAACCGATTTATCCACGCCAAAACCATCGTCGCCGACGACTACCTCTCCGTCATCGGCTCATGCAACCTCGATTTTCGCAGTTTTGAAACAAATTTTGAAATCAACTGCTATATGTACGACCCCGAAATCGCCGCTAAAAACAAAGCAATATTCTTTGAGAACCTCAAACAATGCAAAGAAATTTATTATAAAAAATGGATCAAACGCAGCAAATGGAAACAGCTCTGGGAGTCTGTAACGCGGCTTTTCGCCCCATTGATGTAAAAAAGTAAAAAAAAATTTCGGAAAAACATTGTTATTTCAAAAAAAATACATACTTTTGCAGACCCAAATAAACGTATAAGAGTTGAACACAATAATAATCAAGTAATTTCATTGCAGAAATAACTTTATGGAACACAGAAAATTATCTTTTTTTATAGCCGGTCTGTCCCTCATCGGATGGACGGCTACGTCTCAAGTTACGATTGGGACATTAGACAACCCGCACGAAGGCGCCGTGCTGCACTTGCGTAGTTCTTCATTAATTAATAAGGACACGCTCGGTTTGAAACTATCGGTGGTCGCACTGCCCGACACATCGACCTTGCATTTAGCCGGTTTTGAAGATGAAACCGATGAGTCAGCTACCGGTATGTGGATTTACAACATCACAGACGACCCTTGCGAAGGCTTGATCCCCTGCCTTTATGTCTGGGATGGTGGCAAATGGGTGCCTTCCGGTTGTTCGCCTTTCTGCGAAAACACCAACACCATCAGTATCAACGGCGCCCAGTCTGCCACTATCGAAGAAGGCTCCACCCCCACTGTCACCGGCAGTTTGCCTTCCGGCGGCGATTGCAACGGCAACTATCTTTATGAATGGCAGATCTCTACCGGCTGCGATGGTACTTGGACAACCATCTCCGGCGCCGCAGGTCAGCATTACGTTTTGCCCGCAACCTTAACGCAGGGCAACTACTGCTATCGACGGATCGTCTATTGCGCCAATCGCAATACGACCAGCAATACGGTTACCGTAACCGTCGTCGAACGAAGCGACGTGTTGCAATGCGCTACTTTCGACCTCGACTATAACGAAAAAATGCTGAAAGCCGGAAAAAATTTAGATGGACAGACCATTAAAATCATTATCGACAACCCGCACCACGTCGGGCTGACCGCTGCAACAAAAGTGAAAATCATCGCCGAAAACACCGCGATGGGCATCCGCTTTATGACAAGCGACACCATCCTGAACGACGCTCCGGCAACCACTGCGCTCGTGCTGTATGCTGATCCCAGTTTCTCTCCGGCAAATCCGGCAGCCCATCAGCAAGATATTCCTCTGACTTGGCGCTGCGTCAATTCATCAGATGGAAGCGACAACACCGACTTTTTTGCAGGCATCACTCCGACTTGCGGCGTAGCGACAGTAGAAAAATACGGCAGAATCACGGTGATCGTCGCCGACAATACTGGCGAAGGACGGCAGGCATGGGGCAAACCCGGTGGCACCGGCACGCGCTCCAATGCTTTATGGGATACCGACTACAATTTCGGACCGCACAAAACAGTCGATGTGGATGAATTTGGACCCTATATCGGCTTGGATTTTAACATCAACGTCGGTGGTACGATCGCAGGCACTCGCCCCGAAGCCATCCAAATACAATACGCCGTCAATGGCTATTCGTATAATATGAGCACCGGAGTCGCCACCTATCGTGGAGAAACGCCCGACATCATCATTCATTCGAGAGAAAATATCGGCAATCCGGCAAGCGATACGGATGCACAAAAACTGCTCGGCGCCTACCGCAAACATGTCATCGAAAATGGCGGCTGGCTGATTTATACCCTGCGCGATTACGGTGGAGGCGGCGCTCAAAGCGGTGCGACTCACACAGGTTATCTCTTTGACAGCTTGGGCGTTACCGGAGTAACCATGACACAAATGGCAAGCAACTCGACAGCAAGTAATCAGCTGACAGGCGCGGTCTTCCCGCTCTACAATTGGCACAGTTCGACCTTCTATAATGCAAGTTATCCGCCCTATTATTCCGATCACGAACCGATTTTGGAAGGCGCATTCGGCAACCTGTTGGAAACATCCGGTAACTTGGCGGCGCAACTCCACAAAGGCACCTCACAATCGCTTGTCGGCAATACGACAGCTGCCATGACGAAAACGCCCGGATGGGTAATCACAAGCAGCCCAACGGCAACAGGCGCTAATAACAGTAATGGTTTTGGTACCGACTATGCCGAAAACTCCAACGTCAATACGATCTTCACCTTCTCGGATCCGACAGGAATTCATCCTTTGGTCTTGGCGCATAACGGCTCAAGTTTCTCCGGACCAAGCAATTCCTATTTGGCATTCTGGGTGAAAAAACCCGGATGGAAAGGCGGATTGATAGTGCTGGGCGTAGGACAGAAATCTTCGGAAAACCTGACAGACGGCACGAAATGGCCTGCCTTGTACCTCAACAATCTGCCGACTGCCATCTATTATTCCAACGCCAACAATGCCAATGCCGACGACGGTTTGATTGTCAATTCGCTGTTAGAAATGAACTCGATAGCCTTCGCGGTCGAAATGATCGTCGCATGCGATAAAGACGACAGCAACCCCGCCGGATTTTAATCTCTAACATTTCCACTTGTTCCTTGCCAAGTGGAAATGTTATCTCTTTATATACTCCCTCGGCGTGCAGCCCTTTTCCTTTTTGAATAAATCGTAGAAGGTGGTCATTGAGTTGAAACCCGACTGTTTGGCGATGCTGTCGATAGTGTATCTGCCGACGTCCGACACGTTCATCATTTCTATGAAATGACGGATACGGTATTGATTTACAAACCGATAGAAGGTTGTTCCTGCCTCGCGGTTGATGGCGCGTGAAATATAGGTGCGGTTGATTTTCAATGCTTCCGCCATATCGTTGAGCGAAAGTTCGGGGCGGAGAAACAGTTTGTCCACCTCCATACAGGCGCAAATCCGGTTCATTAGAAATGCCGTATGCGGCTCGACAGCAGTGTTTTCAACATTGTTGTCCGACGGTTTCGGACTGAAAATATTCGGCACAGGCATATCGTCGAGCACTTTTTGCCGTTTTGAAAAAAAATAAACCACCGCCATCGAGGTAATGTCGGCAAGGTAAATCAGTGCATCAATGTACCAACTGTCGAAAACGAGATACAGGCACCACCAAAAACTTTTCGCCAAAAAAAGTAGCGTAACCCAACGCACCCACGACACATTGATATGTTTCGTACTCGAAAAATTGTTTTTTACAAAAGCATTGTAGCGGGCGCACGACACGAAAATCAGCACGACGCACACCGCCGTAAAAACCACCGCCATCACAAAAGAAACCGTAAAAAGCGCTTCGCTGTTGAAGATAAAAATGAGCGGAACAAACGCCACAAAAGGCAGCAGCATAAGCACAAAACGGCGGGGCGTTATCACTCCCGCAGGCGTTACAATCCGCAGCATCAGGGCGAGCCATACGGGCGTGTAGCACAGGTCGAGCGATAAACTTAAACGTGCCATTCGTCCGTCGGAAAGCGAGCCGCCGATTTGACACAAGACGTCTTTACCAACCAAAAACGCAATCGCAATCATTGTGATAAACAGCAGGTACAGCATATCGTTTTTTCGGCGCATACCGAAGAGATGCACCGCCAGCATTGCAAAAAACATCAACGACGCCCCCTGAGCAAGGTGCGCAATGTCGCGCGGCGATATTTTTATCAGAAGAAATAGCATACCTGCCTGTATTTTTTATTGATATTAGAATGCAAAAATAGTAAAATTTACGCAAATGGAGAATTTTATTTACGCAAATGGATAAAGTATTTATATGTTGAGGTACAGAATGTTATTGTATTGAGTAATTTTGCCGTGTATTTTTTTAATAACACGAAGAACCACAAAGAAGGCGCGAAGAACCACAAAGAAAAACATTAAATTTTAAATTATAGAAAATATGAAAACGCTAAAAATTTTTATGTCAATTGCAGTTATCGCTGTTGTTGTATCGACGACAGGCTGCGGGTCGATGAACGGATTTGTCAAAAGTTCGGCAAACGACAAGGGAAGTATCTTCGTATTCGGCGCAAACCAGAATGCGGCAACTGTGGCTAACGCAGTAAAGTACGCTTTCAGTAAATCGAAAGTGAATCTAAAGAAAGAGGTCAACAATGGCACAACCATTATCCTCTATGGACAAACACCCGCTGCAATGCAGAGTTGGGGGCAAAATCTGAAAGTAACGGTGGAAGAAAAAACGGTAAGCAATATACTCGTTGGCAGCGAGGCGTATTACTACTACCAGCCGCGCATTGGAATCAATCAAACCGAAGTTCCAATTAGCGCAACGCTTGCTATTTACGCAACACAATATTTGGAGGCGGCAAAGGAAGGCATTGATTTGAATGAAAAATAAATGCGTTATGAAACGAAATCTGTTGCTTATAATATTTGCCATTGTGTGCTTTTCAAGCGTTTTTGCTCAGGAAAAGAGGAATAAACTTTTTGAACGCAAGGAAACATACGTTGACATTCGCGACCAGTTGAAACTGTATGTCAAAATTCTCGACAAGAATAAAACGCCCGTCGAATGGCAAACCGTTGTCGAAGAGCGCGAATGTGATATGGCGACTTTGTTGCCCGACGGCAATTACCTGTTCGGACTGACGGATATGACGTCCAATCAATGGGGGAAAGTGGCAATGGCAGGCAAATACGACTATTTCCCTGCTTTGGGAACGCTTTGCAAGGTGGACTCAAAGACGGGTAAAGTGTTGTGGCAATACAAGCGCGAAGGTAAGGCGGCTTATTCCGATTATCACGTAGTTGCCGCTTCCGACAATGCCATTGTAGTGCAAACTGCCGATAAAAAATCGTCTTCGATTACGGCTATTGACCTGCAAACCGGAAAGGCGCAATGGACGCGAAAAGTTGAATCCAATGCCAAAACCTGCGCTACCTACGACGGCAACACGCTGCTGATTTATTATCCCGTGAAAACCGGCTGGCAATACGAGTCGATTTCGCTTGCAGACAACCGTCAACTGACGAAACCTCGCGACGCCTCTGTTTTTCGACTCGACAGCGCCACTGTTGAACCATTCGACGACAGGCGCATCCTGATTGCTTCCGGCAATTCGGTCGTACTGCTTGACGCCGCTTCCGGCGAAGTGTCGAAAAATCTGACGACCGCATCTCCCCTGTCGAAGGTATATCCTTTTACCGACCGGTTTTTGGTAGCCGAAAACGACGGTAAAAGCCGAATGTACAACGTAGCGGGCGAACAGATATGGGAAATATTCGACCGCTTTGCGGCTTTGCTTTACGTCATCGAAGGCGACCAACTCTATCGCCTGCAACCTTCGGAGAGCGACTTGACGCTACAACGGCTCGACGCCAACAATGGCACAGCGATATGGAACTGTCCGCTCGACGGTTTGCTTTACAGCGATATTTTTTTCGGCGAAAACCGGATTGCGTTTACAACCGAAAACAGTTTTTCTGTCGTTGACATTCAAAGCGGCAAGATGCAACAAACGGTAGCATTGCCCATTAACGGAAGTCGTAATTTCGACAAAGTGCAGCAGCGCGGAAGTCATTGGATTGTTGCTCAGGAAAAAGGTGTAACGGCTTATTCGGCATCCTTGCAGCCGCTATGGAATTATTCTCTGACAAATAACGGCATTCAATCGAAGAATGACTGTTTAGCAGCGCTCACAGGCAGAGAAACAGAAAGTTTATCGCAGGTCAAGGCAGGCAATTTTACCTATTCGCCGATAAAATTGGATTATTCCACCGTGCAAAGCCAACAGAATGCAGCGCGCTGGCATCAGGAATACAATCGCAATCCCTCGTCTTACACGCGCACTATGTCGCAAATTTCATCGCAGTTTGCCGCCAATCATATTATGATAAATCAGGCAATGCAAAGAATTGAAACATCAATTAATATGGCTATGATGACTTATGAGATGGGACAAATGGGGGCTCAAATTGGCGCCGCAGTGGCAGCGGAAAGGCAGGCAGACGCCGACCGTCAGCGCAACTCTTTTGCTTACACGATGAACGAGCGCGAATATAAGACCACTGTGCAGGACAAGTACTATATTCGTCGTTTTGAAACCGGCAAATCGGTCAATCTGTTGGTCGTAAATCTCGATACCGGCGCTTGGGCAGAACTAGTGTTGAGCCCTCGCGAGGGTGCAATATTTGAAAGTCAAATGCTGAAAACCTGTGTCCCCGTATATAATTCGCAAACCGACGCCATTGTTGTAATGGGGCTTGGCTTGGACACGGGAAAATGGCAGGAAATGCAGAAAAACCGCACCACTACGGTAAAAAGTTCGCTGCTCTCTTTCCGTATTGCAGATATAAAATTTCACGACCGGACGGAATATCCCGAATTATCAATTACAAAAAAATAAAGCAATATGAAATCAACAAAATTCTTTCTGACAATTGCGCTCTGCGCCGCTACACTGAGCGGCTTTGCGCAAACCGATGATTATCTGTGGGTTAACAAGACCGATGGAACCGCACAGTCGTTTTCGCTCGACAACCTGCAAAAAATCACATTCACTGCCAACGACATCGTCGTTACGCCCACAGCCGCCGCTGCACAAAACTTTGCTTTTGCAGCCGTGCGCTGTCTAACGTTTGAAGACAGCCCGACAGCCATTTCCACGCCGTCGCCGTCTTCTTCGCGCATCTATTTCAATCCTTCGACAAAAGAAATTGTGATTGAAAACGAAAATGCCATCGGCAGCGTCGCCATTTACGACCTGACGGGGCGTGTCGTAAATATTCCATTTTTTTGAAAAATGGAATATTTAACCACCATCAACGTGTCGAATCTGCCCGCAGGCGTTTACATCGTAAAAACAGCCGAGAGCGTTAAAAAATTAATTATTAATCATTAAAAACTTTACAGCAATGAAAAAGTTCATCACAGTTTTATTTTGCTTTCTGTTAGTGGCAGGGGGCAGCGCGTGGGCGCAAAGAGAAATGTTAATCTTCCGATACAACGGCGGTTTGGTAACACACTATCCCGATGTTGTGGCAAATGTCGACAGTATTACCTTTGCCGACAGTTCGGGGGATAAGGTCGTCAACGGTGATTTTGCGGTTTGGGCAGACGACAAACCCTCCGGCTGGAGCAGTGATTATTGGGATAGAATCACAGTTTCGCCGCTCAGCCCCAAGGGTTTGCAGGTAGAAAATTCCACAGGAACGACACAATTGTATCAGGTCATTGCGGTAGAAGAGGGCGAAGAATACGATTTGAGTTTTACCTATTCCGCCACGCATACAAGATTTCGTATCTGGTCGGGCTGGGTAGATACCGAAACGCAAACATCGAGCATTTCCTATCAATTTACAGAAGCAACCGACCCTTTGCGTAGCAATAGTGGATATTATCCTGTTGCTGCGGATTCTACGGTTAGTATTCGATTTACTTCAATGGCAGGAAAGCCCTTTTTCCGTTTGGCGTTCAGATTTTACAGTCAGGAAAACAGCATTTTTTCATTGAAAAATGTTTCGTTGAAAAAAGTAGCGGCGCCTGACGCAACGGGAAATCGCGTAATGCAAATCTACGGAAAATCATCAACAACGCCCGTTGTAGTGGCGCTTTCGAGTATCGACAGCATCAAATTCAAATCCACCCCCGCCGCTCCCTCCAACCTGACGGCAACCGCCGCCTCATCGTCGCAAATCAACCTTTCGTGGACGGATAACAGCACTGACGAAACAGGATTTCGACTTGAACGCTCAACAAGCGCTA
>JAISUM010000071.1 GCA_031272095.1 Candidatus Symbiothrix sp.
TCGACTTTCCAAGGCGTGGTAGGCGAGGCTGTACCGACAATGATGCGTTCGCCTGTTTGGTTGTCGCGCCAGAAAGCCCCGACGTAAGGATTTTTCTCCCAAACGGGCGAACCGGAGGGGGCGCATTCCGGAAACGAGCATCCAGCCGGACGCCAAGTAGCGCCGTCCCAGACATAGAGGCAGGGAATCAAGCCTCGTCCGCAGGGGTCGTTGGTCGTGTTATAAACCACCATCCCCGTCGCCGTTTCATCGACGTCTAAGTTGTAAATCAGCGCGTCGCCCAGATTCAGGTGAGCTGTGTCAGGCAGCGCAACTACCGGCAATTTCGTACCCAGCGTATCGACTCGTTGTGTCGGAACGTTGTCTGTCGTCGTGCGCAAATGTATCAGTGCGCCGCGGTGCGGGTCTTGCAAAGTTCCAATCGTAACTTGGGCTTTGCCTGCAAGAGTTGCACAAAGGCAAGTAAATAGAATTAAAATAATCTTTTTCATGATGATTTTTGTTGTTTATTATGAGTAAAATAATCTGCGAATCAATATGTTGTGAACATCTGACATCATCTACGTATACGAGCGACAAAGGTAATGATTATTTTTTAATATCCAATTTTTTGAGAAATTTTTTTCCAAATTTTTTAATGATTGGTTTTGTGAAAAAATAGATTCCCCTCTGCATTCGGAATGACACTTTTTTTACTGATAGCATCACGCCAAATGATACTATCAGTCAGCAGTTATCACTAATCACTCACCACTCATCACTAATTTATTTTGTTTTTTGAGAAGAAAAGCGTAACTTTGCAGCTCCATTCGTAAATAAGCTAATGAATACAGTCGAACAATTTGAATATGTGATTGGCATTTGTCGCAGTCTGTTTGAAAAAAAGCTCAACGATTACGGCGCATCGTGGCGTATTATGCGTCCGGCATCCATCACCGACCAGATCTTCATCAAAGCCAAACGTATCCGCAGTTTAGAGACAAAAGGCTACAGCAAGGTGGATGAAGGAATCCGCTCCGAATTTATCGCCATCGTCAATTATGGTATTATCGGACTGATTCAGTTGGAGTTAGGTTTTTCGGATACGGTAACGACGACGCCAACGGAAGCCATCACGCTTTACGATAAATGGATGACGGTTACCAAAGAATTGATGTACGCCAAAAATCACGATTACGACGAAGCGTGGCGTACTATGCGCATCAGTTCTTATACCGACCTGATTCTGACAAAACTCTATCGTACCAAAGAAATCGAAAATCACGAAGGAAAAACGCTGGCGTCGGAAGGCATCGACGCCAACTATATGGATATGGTTAATTATGCCCTGTTTGCACTAATAAAATTGGAATATGAAAGCTAAAACGATTGTCTTTCTTGTCTGCCGCCTGTTGCTCGGCGCATTGTTCGTCTTTTCGGGTTTTGTCAAAGCGATTGACCCTTGGGGCAGCGCCTATAAGTTTGAAGAATATTTTACAACGTGGCACCTGCAGTTTTTGGATTTTGTCGCCTTACCCGCCTCATTTTTTCTGTCGGCGTTAGAATTTGTATTGGGCGTCTGCTTGTTGCTGGGCGTCTATCGCACGGTCGTCAGTCTGCTGTCATTGCTGTTTATGTGTTTTATGACGCCGCTCACGCTCTATTTAGCCATTTTCAATCCGGTAACCGATTGCGGCTGTTTCGGCGACGCTTGGGTGATCACCAACTGGCAAACATTTTTCAAAAATATCCTGCTGCTGACGATGGCTGTTCTTGTCTTCCTATGGCGCAAACACAGTAAATTCCGCTTGAAAGGAAAAAAAATATCCTGCTGGGCGACCGTAATCGCCGCTGTTGGCATCTTGAGCCTTTCGTTTTATTGCTATTACGATCTGCCGCTGATGGATTTTCGACCTTATAAAATAGGCAACAACATCGACGAGTTGCGGCAAATACCCGAAGGCGCTCCGCAAGACGAATATTCCACCGTTTTGATTTATGAAAAAGACGGCGTCAAACAGAAATTTACCATCGAAAACTATCCCAAAGAAGGATGGACATTTGTCGATGCGATTTCTACACTGGTCAAAAAAGGCTACGAGCCGCCTGTTCACGATTTTACGATCACCACACTCGAAGGCGACGACATCACCGATGAAGTGTTGAGCGATCCGAGCTACAGTTTTCTGCTGATTGCCCACCGGATTGAGAAAGCCGGCGAACACAACAGCGACCTGATCAACGAGATCTACGAATATGCCCAAGCGCATCAGTACCGATTTCTCGCCCTGACCGCCTCCTTGCCCGAACATATCGAAGAATGGCGCGAGGCAACCTGTGCCGAATATCCTTTCGCCACAATGGATGCGACGCCCTTGAAAACCATCGTGCGTTCCAATCCCGGACTTGTGTTGCTGCACCACGGAGTTGTCGTTGGGAAATGGTCGCACAACAAACTCCCCGATCAAACAACATTAGACAAAATAATTAACAACTAAAAGAATAAAGAAATGAGAAAAAACATTGTCGCAGGCAATTGGAAGATGAACAAGACCCTGCAAGAAGGAATTGAGTTGGCAAAAGACCTGCAAACCGCCTTGAGCGGCAAAAAGGTGAAATGCGATGTGATTGTCTGTACGCCCTTCATCCATTTGGCTTCGGTCAATGCGGTGATCGACGGACAAACCGTGAAACTCGGCGCCGAAAACTGTGCCGACAAAGCATCAGGCGCTTATACCGGCGAAGTCTCAGCCGCAATGGTAGCCTCCACCGGCGCCAAATATGTCATTTTAGGACATTCGGAACGCCGCGCTTACTACGGCGAAACCGGCGCAATCCTGAAAGAAAAAGTCAAATTGGCATTGGAAAATCAGCTGACACCGATTTTCTGTATCGGCGAAGTCTTGGCAGAACGCGAATCGGGCAAGCAAAACGAAGTCGTCAAAAAACAAATCGAAGAAAGCCTCTTTGACCTGTCAGCCGAAGATTTCGGAAAAGTCGTCTTGGCATACGAACCCGTTTGGGCGATCGGTACCGGCAAAACGGCAAGCTCAGCACAAGCCCAAGAAATGCACGCTTTCATCCGCCAAACGCTGAAAGCACAATACGGAGCCGCCGTCGCCGACAATACGTCGATCCTCTACGGCGGAAGTTGTAATGCCGCTAACGCCAAAGAACTGTTTGCCAACCCCGATGTGGATGGCGGTCTGATTGGCGGCGCAGCACTGAAAACCGATACGTTCCTGCCGATTATCGAAGCATTCTGATGAAACGATTGATGATAACGGCAATTTGTGTGGCGGCGGTCGGAGGTGGGCATTTAACGGCACAGACCATTGTCGATGATTTGCAGACGCATACCAAGGCAACCGACGGACAAATTCGTATCGAATGCGATCCCGCTATTGCCGCCTTGGTCGGACGACCGGGAGCCGTCGCTTTTGCCGATGAACAAAACGCTACCCACGCCGGTTTCCGCATACAGGTCTTTATGGGCAATCGCCCCGGTCAAGCGCGAGCCGAAGCCACTGCCAAACAAAAAGCAATTCAGGAACAGTTTCCCGAATTGGCAAGCTACCTCAACTACGTCGCCCCCAACTGGAAACTGACGGTGGGCGATTTCTTGACGCGCAAAGATGCCGAAACGGTCAAACAGCAATTGGAACGCGCTTTCCCATCGTTTGGGAAAGAAATGTACATCGTTGCCGAAAAAATCAAACTCGCAGATACATTAAACGAAGAAAGATGAATTGGACTCCCGAAGAAACGGAAAAAATACAAAAATTGGCGTTTCATTACAAACAGATTTTGGAATTGCTGGGCGAAAATCCGGAACGTGAAGGCTTACTGAAAACACCGGAACGACTTGCCAAATCCATGCTGTTTTTGACGAAAGGCTACAAGCAGGAGCCGGCGAAAATCCTGACTTCCGCTATGTTTGTCGAAGAATATCGCCAAATGGTCATTGTCAAAGATATAGATTTCTTTTCGTTGTGCGAACACCACCTGCTGCCCTTTTTCGGGAAAGCGCATATCGCGTATATTCCCAACGGCGTCATCACCGGATTGAGCAAAATTCCGCGTGTGGTGGACGTCTATGCAAGACGTTTGCAAGTGCAGGAACGAATGACAACACAAATCAAAAACTGTATCCAGAAAACATTGAACCCGCTGGGCGTGATGGTGGTCTTGGAAGCGCAACACCTGTGTATGCAGATGCGTGGCGTAGAAAAACAAAATTCGATTACGACCACTTCCGACTTCACCGGAGTATTCAATCAGGCAAAAACGCGCGAAGAGTTTATCAACCTTATAAAGAAGTAAAAATCAGTTTTTAAACTCCTCGTAATCAATGTATTCGCCTTCGTTTGACTCTATGACTTTTTTATGTTTGCCGGATGCCATGTCAGACCGCGAGGCTGACGAATCCTTGCGCTGCGACGGATGGGTAATACGTCTGAAATAAGCACGCAAAAAGAGTTTGACTGCCCAACGAAAAAGGAAAAACAAAATGATAATTGCAATAATAAATTCCATAAATTTATTGTCATAATAAAAAACAAGTGCAAAGGTAATAAATTTTACCGTATAAAAATAAGATTGATATGCAAAAACCTGCAATTCCTAAAGGAACTCGTGATTTTTCGCCGGAAGAAATGGCGAAACGCAACTATATTTTCGACACCATACGAGACGTCTTTTATCTCTACGGTTTCAAACAAATCGAAACGCCCGCGATGGAAAACCTCTCCACCCTGATGGGCAAATACGGAGAAGAAGGCGACAAACTGCTGTTTAAAATCCTCAATTCCGGCGATTTTCTCGCAGGGATTGACAGAGAAACGCGGCACGTTACGTCTCTACTCGCATCCGAAATCTGCGAAAAAGGCTTGCGTTACGACCTGACCGTGCCTTTCGCCCGCTATGTGGTGATGCACCGCAACGAAATCGCTTTCCCTTTCAAACGCTTTCAGATTCAACCGGTGTGGCGTGCCGACCGTCCGCAAAAAGGACGCTACCGCGAATTTTTTCAGTGCGACGCCGATATTGTCGGCTCCGATTCGCTGCTGAACGAAGTGGAGCTGGTGCAAATCATCGACGAAGTTTTCCGACGATTTGGGATTCGAGTGTGCATCAAAATCAACAATCGCAAAATTTTGAGTGGCATTGCCGAAATCATCGGCGAAGCGGATAAAATCACGGATATCACCGTCGCTATCGACAAATTAGACAAGATCGGATTGGACAATGTCAATGCCGAACTCGCCGAAAAAGGCATCTCCGCCAAAGCAATTGCCCGACTGCAACCGATTATTCAACTTTCGGGAACAAATGAAGAAAAAATTGAGGTGTTGAAAGATATTTTTGCTAATCAGGGGATTGCGGATCAAGTCCGCAATGACGGCGTCAATGACGGTTTAATCGGCGTTTCGGAAATCGAAACGGTCTTAGACAAAACGAAGCTGTTGCACCTTCACGCCGATTTGGAATTGGATTTGACGCTCGCACGCGGGCTGAACTATTATACCGGCGCCATTTTTGAAGTGAAAGCTTTGGACGTCGCTATCGGAAGTATCAGCGGCGGCGGACGTTACGACAACCTGACCGGCGTCTTCGGACTGACCGGCGTCTCGGGCGTAGGTATCTCTTTCGGCGCCGACCGCATTTTCGACGTGCTGAATACGCTGAATCTGTATCCCGCAAATGCCGCGCAACATACGCAGATCTTGTTTGTCAATTTCGGCGACCGCGAGGTCAATCATCTCTTGCCAATCGTCTCCGACTTGCGACAGGCAGGCGTCCGCACGGAAATCTATCCCGACGCCGCCAAGTTGAAAAAACAAATGTCCTACGCCGACGACAATCACATTCCCTTTGTCGCCATCGTGGGCGAAAGCGAAATGGCTACCGGAAAAATCACTTTGAAAAATATGACAACCGGCGAACAAATCGGCGTCAATGCAGCTGAAATAGCAGAAAAATTGGCATAAATTTTGGCGCTTATTTAAACTGATTTTTCTTTTTTGTCGGCGTAACTTGCTTATAAATAATTATTTTGGGAAACTTTTTATTCATCTTAAAAATTTATCTCGTTGATAATCAACAAGATATGAAATATTTTGGAAAATTTCGCATAAAAATCAAATTATTTCGATGAAAAATTTGGTCAATTCAAAAATTGTGCGTAATATTGCAGTCTGAATTGAAAAGAAACAGAAAATAAAAGACTATACATAAAACAATCGCACAATGAAAACGACCGTTTATTCGTTTGAAGATGCCTATGAGGCTTCACTGAATTATTTTAACGGCGACGAATTAGCCGCTAAAGTATTTGTCAATAAGTATGCACTTAAAGATGCTTTTGGCAACATTTATGAAAAGACGCCTGCAGATATGCACCGTCGTTTGGCAAGGGAAATTGCACGTATGGAGACCAAGTATCCCAACCCGAAATCGGAACAGGAATTATTTGAATTGTTCGACCATTTCAAATACATTATTCCGCAAGGCAGTCCGATGACCGGTATTGGTAACAATTATCAGATTGCTTCGCTATCGAACTGTTTTGTCATCGGATTGGATGGCGACGCCGATTCTTACGGCGCCATCATTAAGATCGACGAAGAGCAGGTGCAGCTGATGAAACGACGCGGCGGGGTCGGGCATGACCTTTCGCATATCCGTCCCAAAGGATCGCCGGTGAAAAACTCGGCATTGACTTCTACCGGCTTGGTGCCGTTTATGGAACGTTATTCCAATTCTACGCGCGAAGTGGCGCAAGACGGTCGGCGCGGCGCATTGATGTTGAGCGTATCTATCAAACATCCTGATTCCGAATCGTTTATCGATGCGAAAATGACGGAAGGAAAAGTTACCGGCGCCAATGTTTCGGTGAAAATCACCGACGAATTTATGGAAGCAGCCACAAATGAACTCCCTTTCACCCAATGCTATCCCATCGACAGCGACCAAGCTATGTACAGCAAAACGATTGCCGCCAAAGATTTATGGGAGAAAATCGTACATAATGCATGGAAATCTGCCGAGCCGGGGGTGCTGTTTTGGGATACGATCCTCCGCGAATCGGTGCCGGATTGTTATGCGGATTTGGGTTTCCGCACGGTTTCTACCAACCCCTGCGGCGAAATTCCGCTCTGTCCTTATGACAGCTGCCGTCTGTTAGCCATCAATCTCTATTCTTATGTCAAAGATCCGTTTACCGACCATGCAGCTTTCGATTTCGATCTGTTTAAAAAGCATGTCGCTTTGGCACAACGGATTATGGATGATATTATTGACCTTGAAATTGAAAAAATCGATGCTATCCTCGAAAAAATCATAGCCGATCCCGAATCCGAAGACATCAAATTGACGGAAAAAGCGCTGTGGCATAAAATCCGCACCAAAACCCTGAAAGGACGGCGTACAGGCGTTGGCATCACTGCCGAAGGCGATATGTTGGCGGCGCTGAATTTGCGCTACGGCACGGAAGAGGCAACCGATTTTTCGGAAGAAATACAAAAAACGCTGGCATTGGCGGCTTACGGCTCGTCGGTGCAAATGGCAAAAGAACGCGGCGCCTTTGAGATTTTCGACTTCCAACGCGAAGCGGAAAATCCGTTTATCAACCGTCTGAAAGCAGCAGACCCGCAATTACTCAAAGATATGCAAAAATATGGTCGTCGCAATATTGCCTGTCTGACCATCGCGCCGACCGGAACAACTTCGTTGATGACGCAAACCACATCTGGCATCGAGCCGGTCTTTTTGCCGGTTTATACGCGCCGTCGCAAAGTCAATCCGAATGACGCTGCCGTCAAAGTAGATTTTGTTGATGAAGTAGGCGATTCGTGGGAAGAATATACGGTTTTCCACCATAAATTTGTCGACTGGATGATTGCCAAAGGCTTCCCGACCGCGAAATATTATACGAAAGAAGAAATTGACGAACTGATCGCACAGTCACCTTACTATAAAGCCACTTCCAACGACGTGGACTGGCTGCAAAAAGTCCGCATGCAAGGACGGGTGCAAAAATGGGTGGATCATTCCATCAGCGTTACCATCAATTTGCCCAACAATGTGGATGAAGAATTGGTCAATCGCCTCTATGTCGAAGCGTGGAAATCGGGCTGCAAAGGCTGTACGGTCTATCGCGACGGATCGCGCAGCGGCGTGCTGGTGGCTGCCTCCGATAATAAAAAACCACAGGATTGCGAATGTATGGAGCCGCCTGTCATCGTATCCAAACGCCCGCGTGAGCTGGAAGCTGAAATCGTGAAATTTCAGAATAACAAAGAAAAATGGATCGCTTTCGTCGGCTTGCTCAATGGGCGTCCTTATGAAATATTCACCGGTATCAACGACGAAGACGAAGGTATTTTCCTGCCGAAAAATGTGAGCAAAGGCGCCATCATCAAAAATGTAGATGAAAACGGCGTCAAACATTACGATTTTCAATATATCAATAAGCGCGGCTACAAAACCACGATCGAAGGGTTGGACGGCAAATTCAACCCCGAATACTGGAACTATGCCAAGCTGATTTCCGGCGTGTTGCGTTACCAAATGCCTATAGATCAAGTCATTAAGTTGGTCGAAGGCTTGGAATTGGACAGCGAATCGATCAACACTTGGAAAAACGGCGTCGAACGCGCTTTGAAAAAATATATGATGGAAGGCGCTCAGGCGAAAGGACATAAATGCTCCAATTGCGGACAGGAAACGCTGGTCTATCAGGAAGGCTGCCTGCATTGTACGAATTGCGGAGCGTCGCGTTGCGGTTAAATTTTAATGGATAACAGTCATGAAAAGAATAGTATTAAGTATCGTTTTGGCAGCGCTGTTGCACACCGTTTCGGCACAGCGCACAAGCCAGTATATTGCAGGCGACCGCCTGTTTCGCGAAAGCGTAACAATGTATAATGACCAAAATTACGCCGGTTGTATCGACAAACTCACCGCCTATAAACAGCAATATCAGGTCGGCAATGCGCAGGAAACCGACTTTTTGCTGGCTGCCTGCTCCTACCATCTGGGACGGGAAGATGCAGGAACCGTCTTGCGCGAATATTTGGATCATTACCCCGAAACGCCGCATCGCAACGAAATTGCCTTCTTTCTCGGATCGGTCTATTTCAAAGAAAAAAATTATCCGATGAGCAAATACTGGCTGCGGCAAAGCGACATCGACTTCTTGTCCGAAGACGAGCAAGCCGATTATGCCTATCGTATGGCGAACATTGCGCTGCAATACGACAAAGACGATCAGGAAGCCACGCAGCTGTTTACCGCTTTGAGCATCAACAGCAGCAAATATCGAACAAGCGCTCAATATTATTTGGCATATTTGGCGTACAAAGAGCAAAATTACGACCGCGCTTTGTCGCTGTTTTCCGCCCTGAAATCCGACGTCCAATATTCCGAAGAGGCGCAATATTACCTGACGCAAATCTATTTTGCCAAGCAACAATATGCGCAGGTGATCAGAGACGGGCAGGCGCTCGTGAAAGAATATCCGAGAAATGAATTGAATCCCGAAATTAACCGCATGATTGGCGTATCTTACTATCAGCTAAACGATTACGTGCATGCAATTCAATATTTACAACCCTTGGCGGATACGCAATCGACACTCTTGCAGGGCAAAGATTATTATACGCTGGGTGTCTCCTATTTTCAGACAAAAAACTACAAACAGGCAATCGACGCCCTGTCGAAATCGCAACCTGCCAACGATGCTCTGGGGCAAAGCGCTTATATCTATCTGGGGCAATCTTACTTGGCGGAAAAAGAGAACGACCTCGCGTTGAGAGCTTTCGAGTCGGCGTCGCGCATGGATTTCGACACATCGGCAAAAGAGGCGTCGTCGTATAATTATGCAATGTTGCTGCACCAAAATTCCGGCGACCATTTCGGCGAATCGGTATCGGTATTGGAAAATTTCGTTAATACCTATCCGCAGTCGGTCTATGCCGATAAGGTGAACGACGCTTTGGTCGAGACCTATTTGACGACCAATAATTATCAAACAGCGCTGGCGTCGATTCAGAAAATCAAACAGCCGAACAAAAAGATTTTAGAGGCGAAACAAGAAGTGCTGTATCACTTGGGCGTGCTGGATTTTACCAACGGCAATTTTTCGGAAGCAATCAACGAACTGACGCAAGCTGTCGCCGTCGGAAATTATGCGCCGGAAGCACGGCAAAAAGCGCTGTTCTGGCGCGGCGAAGCTTATTATCGCATCGCCGATTATACGCAGGCAACGCAAGATTTTCAATCGTTTGTGAACAGCGGCTCCACCGACAAATCTCTACAAGCAACATCGGCTTACAACTTGGGCTATTGCGCCTTCAAACAGAAAAATTACGTACAAGCAAAAACGTCTTTTCAATCGTTTGTGCAGCAGGGTTCCGACGATAAAACGATGCTGGCGGACGCTTATGTGCGGATAGGCGATTGCTGCTATTATCAGCGACAATTCCAAGAGGCGCAAACGGCTTATGAACAAGCTATTAACGCGGCGCCTGCGACTGCCGACTACGCGATGTATCAGAAAGCATATCTGCTGGGATTGCAAAAAAAATATCAGGAAAAAGCCAACCAAATGGACGCGCTGATCAAGACTTTCCCCAACTCGCCCTATCTGCCCGATGCTTTGTATGAAAAAGGCAGGGCGCTGGTACTGCTGAACAATATTCCTTCGGCAATCGCTTGTTATCAGCAGCTGACGGAACAATATCCGAACAGCGCGTCGGCTCGCAGCGCCGGATTACAAACCGGATTGCTGTATTACAATGCCAATCAGCCGCAACAAGCTATCGCCGCCTATAAAAATGTGGTTGCCAAATATCCGAACAGCGACGAAGCAAAAGAGGCTTTGCGCGATTTGAAACAGATCTATTTCGACCGCAACGAGGTCAATGTCTATGCCGATTATGTGAAAACCTTGAACGGTGCCGTCAAATTTGAAGTCTCCGAACAGGATTCGCTGACCTATTTGGCGGCGGAACGGCTCTTCCAACAAAAAGAAACGGCAACTGCACAAAAGGCTTTAACCCGCTATCTGACCGATTTTCCACAGGGCGCTTTCAGGCTCAATGTACATTATTATTTGGCGAATATTTATTACGACCAAAAGAATTATACCGCTGCCAAACAGGAATATGCGCAGGTTTTGGCGGCAGGCGACACGCGTTTTTTGGAAGAGGCAGTCGGACGCACCGCCGAAATTCAGTACAACGAGAAAGACTATCAGGCGGCATTGGAATCGTACAGCCGGATGCAACAGTTAGCAAGCGGAAAAATCAACTACGAAGCCGGCGCTTTAGGCGTGATCCGCTCGGCAAATCAATTGGAAAATCACAGTCGTATCATTCAGGCAGCCAACGACTTACTGAAAGACAGTCTGCTGAAACAGGAAACGGCTACGGAGGCGCGTTATTACCGTGCCAAAGCGCTGTGGGCGACAAACGACCGCAGTCAGGCGCTTTCCGATTTGAAAATTTTGGCAGCCGATACGCGCACCGCTTATGGCGCCGAAGCCAAATACTTGCTGGCGCAAGCAGCTTACGACGCTAAAAATTATGCCGAAGTCCGCACCATCGTGCAGGATTTCAGCAAAAAGGGATCTCCGCATCATTATTGGTTGGCAAAAAGTCTGATTACGCTTTCGGATGCTTATTCGGCAGAAGGCGATAAACTCTTGGCGCGTCAGTATCTCGAAAGTCTGCAAAACAACTACAAGCCGACCGACGACGATATTCAAAGTATCATCCGCGAACGATTAGCGAAATTATAAGCGATCAAGATTGGGACAAAATATCGAGAAATAAAACCCGTTTTCCAAGCGACGGTCATATTTGTCTTTGTTGAAAGTGTAGTAGTAAGCGCCGCGTTTTGATGTGCTCTTGTCTTTGTCGGGCAACTTGTCCAATACATCCATTTCGATGATTTTCTTGCGGAAATTGCGCTTGTCCAACGGACGCTGATAGATTGCCTCATAGAGCGATTGCAGTTGCGGGATCGTGAATTTTTCGGGCAAGAGATTGAAACCGATGGGGCGGTTGGTCGTCCGGCGTTTCAACAGCGAAATGGTATCGTTCACAAACTGGTTGTGGTCGAAGACCAAATCGCCTACTTCGTTGATATTCACCCACTCGGCGTGATGCAATTCTTTCAGTTTGTCGTCGAACTGTTCCATATCTATCAGCGCATAATAGACGATCGAAATCACGCGGTCGCCGGTGTCGCGCTCGACATTCCCATAAGCGCCAACCTGCTCCATATAGACATTTTCCAAGCCGGTATATTCGGCGACCACACGCGAAACGGCATCGTTGAGGTTTTCTTTTTCGCGCACAAACCCACCCATCAACGAGCGTTTGCCTTTCATCGGCTCAAATTGCCGTTTGACGATCAAAATATGAATTTCGTTGTCCTTGAATCCGAGAATGATACAGTCCACCGAAACATAATTTTTGTCCTCTTGCGCATAAAAATGTGTCATGCCGATAAGCTTTTGATGGTTGCCATTACGCCGTCTATCTGCGCCAAAGCATACATTCTGCCGAGAAACGAATATCCGGGATTGTAATTTTTATCTTTATCGTCGGACAATAGGCGCCCGTGGTCAATGCGCATGGGCAATGCAGCGTTTTGTTTGTCGAAAATTTTCACCAATTCGATCAGATGTCCGCGTCCTTGCAGGTGATCGGCTTCCGTAAAATTGCCCTGCGAATCGACGGCTGTACTACGCAAATGAACAAAATGCGTTCGCGAGGCAAATCGCGCTGCCATCTCCGGTACGTTGTTGGCGATAGCGGCGCTCAACGAGCCGGCGCAGAAAGTCAAACCATTGTGCGGATCATCGACCGCGTTCAGCAGCCACGCAATATCTTCGGCGTTACCAACAATACGCGGCAGTCCCAAAACCGGAAAAGGCGGATCGTCGGGATGCACGCACATCTTGATATCGTATCGGTTGCAGACCGGCATAATCCGTTGGAGAAAATATCGCATATTTTCGCGTAGCGCTGCCTTGTCGATGCCGTCATACCGCGACATCAGCTGCTTGAACAGCGCCACCGGTTGTTGGTCGGCTTCGCTGATGTTACCATTGATAAAGCCTTGCGTTTTTACGATAACAGTATCGATCAGCGCATCTTTTTCTGCTTGCGTAATCACTTGATTCAGAGCGCGTACCTGTTGCATTTCTTCGACAGAATAAGACTGTTCGGCGCCTTCGCGTTGCAAAATAAAACAGTCGAAACAGGCAAATCTGATTTTATCGAAATAGAGCGTTGTACTGCCGTCTGGCGCCGGATGCCGCAAATCGGTGCGTATCCAGTCGATGACCGGCATAAAGTTATAACAGACGGTCGTAACGCCTGCTTTACCCAGATTTTCCAAACTGACAATGTAATTGTCTATCAGTCGATCGCGGTCTGCTCCGCCGTATTTGATGGATTCGCTCACCGGCAGACTTTCGACTACCGACCACTCCAATCCGGCGTTTTCGATGTAGTGTTTCAAATCCAAAATAGCGTCTAATGTCCAGATTTCGCCGTTAGGAATCGCGTGCAAGGCAGTAACAATGCCTTCTACCCCTATCTGACGCAGCATTGAGAGCGTTATCGCATCTTTTTTACCAAACCATCTCCAAGTTTTTTTCATCTTATTATCTATTAATCTATTATCTATCAATCTATTATCTATTCATACCGCATCGCTTCTACCGGCGATATTTTGACTGCTTTCCATGCCGGAAAATAACCGGCTATCAAGCCCGAAAGTATCAGTACCAGCATTGCGCCCAGGGCTACCGGCACTTCGATCACCGGATCACGAAACATCCGTACAGCCTCTTCCAATGCAGGATTTTCCAATATTGAACTGACGAGTTCGCCCAATCCCACGCCCAAAAACATTCCGATATATCCGAAGACGGAGGTGATGAAGGTCGATTCCATCAAAATATTGCCCAGAATGGCGGTGGGGGTGGCGCCCAGCGCTTTGCGGATGCCGATTTCTTTGGTGCGCTCGCGGACGGTGATCAGCATAATATTGCTGACGCCGATGATACCGGCAATCAGCGTTCCGGCGCCGATAATCCAGATAAAAGCCGATAGCCCGTTGAAAATTCCCAAAAACTGCAAATAATTTTCGAGCATATTCCAGAGACCGATAGCGCGTTCATCGTCGGGATCAAAATGATGCAAGACCGACATTTTATGGCGAAAATCTTTTTCAAAAGCGTCGCTTTCTTCGGTGTTCGACACGCTGTTGAGCGTGAAAAGGATGCGGTCAGCGCCGATATTGCGATGATAGAGCCGTTGTGCGGTTGAAAACGGAATATAGGCTTTCTTTTCGTCGCCCCACTGCTGCTCTTTGAACACGCCAACGACGATATAGTTTAGTTTGCCGATCAGGATGTTTTTTCCCACCGGATCGTCGTCGGCAAACAAAGCCTCATGCAACTGTTGGTTGATGACGGCGACACGACGACTTTCGCGGATATCCATGCCATTGATAAAGCGTCCGGCGCCAATGATTTTGACTTTTTGAATATCGGCATATTCAGGTTCGACGCCGATGACATTGCTTTGACAGTTCAGGGTGTTATACGAAACGTCAAACGAATTGTTGAGTACCGACGTCGGATTTTCTGCCGCCGGTATTTGGTTGCGTATCAGCCGAATATCTTTTTCATCGATATTGATAGCGCGACGTTTCGGCAAACCTTTATAGGGCGTCGAAGTCTGTCTGCCCCAATATTCCACGCTGTTGTTGGAACGTCCTTCAAAATTGCCGGACATTCCGTTGCGTAAACCGTTTCCGGCAGACAGCAGGATGCAAAACATAAATATTCCCCACGAGATAGAAAAGCCTGTGAAGAAAGTCCGCAGTTTATTTTTCTTGATGGCGCTGAAAATTTCCGTCCAGTTTTCTTTGTCAAACAGCATTATCATGTGGTGGGTGGGGAATATATTGTTTGTCGATGATTCCGTCTTTCAGGTGGATGATACGGTCGGTGGCTTCGGCGACGCTCGATTCGTGGGTTACGATCACCATCGTCATTCCTGTCCGGTTGACTTCACGCAAAATTTGAATGACTTCCTGCGAGGTAGCGCTGTCCAATGCACCGGTCGGCTCGTCCGCCAAGATGACTTTGGGCTGTGCAATCAGGGCGCGGGCGATGGCAACGCGCTGTTTTTGTCCGCCCGACAGCTCGTTAGGCAGGTGCGTCGCCCAGTCTTTCAAGCCCATACGATCGAGATATTCCATCGCTATCTGATTGCGTTTGCGATGACTGACGCCCTGATAGTAGAGCGGCAATGCCACATTTTCCATCGCATTTTTGAAATTGATCAGATTGAACGACTGAAAAATAAAACCGATCATCCGGTTGCGCAAAATGGCGGCTTTGGTTTCGTTGAGGTCTTTTATCAGCCGGTTGTCCAAATAATAATTGCCCGAATCGTAGCTGTCTAAAATTCCTAAAATATTGAGCAAAGTCGATTTGCCGGACCCCGATGCGCCCATGATCGACACCATTTCTCCCGCCTTGATTTCCAAGTCAATACCCTTCAAAACGTGGAGTGGCGCCCCGTTGTAATAAGTTTTATGAATCTGTTCTAATCGTATCATTCAAGCAGTGTGTGAAAATGTTGCGCAAAGTTAAGCATTTTTTTCGTATCTTTGCCTCCCAATGTAATATTTTTCTCCCTCATTCGTCATTATAAGGTATGCAAATCGAAAAATTCAAAACGGATATTATTTCGCATCGGCAAACGATGTTGAGGCTCGCCGTGAAATACCTGCAAAATGCCGAAGACGCCGAAGATGCCGTGCAGGAAACACTGCTCCGCCTCTGGCAAATGCGCGACCGATTGGACACGATCTCCAAACCCGCCGCATTCGCCATACAGACCGTCAAGAATATCTGTATCGACCATTTGCGTACCGCGAAAATACTGACAACCCCCGACGATTTTCTGCCGAATGCCAATATGGAAACGCCATACGCGGCTGTCGAACGCCAAAATACGCTCGACTTGATAAGCAAAATCATCGCAAATTTGCCCGAACTGCAACGAATTGTCATCCGAATGCGCGACGTGGAAGGATACGAATTGCAGGAAATTGCCGAAATCACCGGCTCACAAGTGAATGCCGTAACCGTCAATCTTTCGCGAGCGAGAAAAAAAGTACGAGAAATAATGTTTAAAATGTTGAATTATGAATCGAAACAAGATGAATTTGTTGCTTGAAAAGTATTTTGAAGGACAAACGTCGCTATCGGAAGAAGAGCGTCTGCGCAGCTACTTCGAGAGCGAATCCGTTCCGCCGGAATGGCAGCCTTACCAAGCGCTGTTTCAATATTTTGCGTCGGAAAGAGTGCAGGAAAAACCTGCAACGGAGCCTGTTCGACGACACAACACCCGTCGCCTGCTGCTGCGCTGGGGGAGCCTCGCCGCCGCTTGTTTGCTGCTGTTTGTCTGCTTGCGTCACCGGACAATCCCCGAAAACAAATCGGCGCCTGAAATCTCTATCGCTTATATAGATGGAAAGCAATGTGCTGATATTAAGATCATTAGCGAAGAAGCATTGAAGGGTTTGGAAAATTTTTCAGAAATCAATCACGAAGTCTATTCTTCTCAAATTGAAGCATTGGATTTTTTTATCAATCAAGAATAAAATTATGAATACGTTGAAAAAAATCGTTTTTACAGGCTTTTCCCTGTTGGCAGGAGTTGTCGCCTGCGCCCAAAGCGCTTTAAATGTCGAAACCGTCTTCCAAGACTACGGCAAACAAAAGGGCGTTGTCCTGATCGAATTGGCAAAAGATGTGCTGGGCAACCACACTAAAATCAGCCGATTCAAATGTATGATTCTCTCCACCGATACGCTGGAGAAAGTTATTTTCGACGCGATTTGGAAAGACCTTGACGGCGGTCAGGTGATGATGGAATCGAAAAAAGACGGCAAAATTCAGAAAGCCTGCTACTGCTTGAAAAAGAAATCCGATTCGCCGACTTACGAATACATTTTGTTTTCCAATAAATCGAAAAAGACCACTTTGATCTATCTGCGAGGCAATTTTCCGCCCCAACAGTTAGATGACGAACTGGAAACTTTGCAGCATTTATTTATCAAAGCGAACAACGAATCTATTAAATTTAATATAAAATTATAATGTTATGAAGAAGTATTTTTTACTTACAGCCTGTATTTTGTTCACGACGTCGCTTTTGGCACAGGAAGTCGAAAGCGACCATCAGTCAGTCAGTTCCGTATCTATGGACGGCGCGACTTACAATTTCTCGTTTGTGTGGAAATTGCGACAAAAGCCACATATTAAAGCGCATCAGCCTGTCGTCGGTTTTTCGTTTCTCAATCTGCAAGGTTTGCAGGATGACGTCAATCTGAATCTGGGACGTTCTTATTCTTTTGCACTCGGATTAGGTTCGTTTGACTTGTCTCTGTCGCAACATTGGGTCGTTTCGAGCGCTTTCGGATTCGACTGGTCGCGCTATCATTTCAAAAACGATATGAGTTTGCAAAGTTTCAAAAACGATCCGAGTCAGTTTTTACCGGACCCGGAAGGACGTGCTTATCGCGATAGCAAGTTGTTGGTTTATTATGCCACTTTACCTTTGGTGCTGGAATATCAAAAAAAGCTGGGAAATCACCATTATTTCTTCTTGCAGGGAGGCGTAGAAGGGCTGTTGAAACTGTATTCAAAATCGAAAGCAGTACTCGACACTCGGCGAAAAACCACCATTGATTATCGAGACCTGAACATCACACCCTTGAATTGCCGTTTGATCTGTCGCATCGGGTTCGGCGATTTTATCCTGTTCGGTTATTATCAACCCTTTTCGCTGTTTCCGAAAGGCAAGGGTCCCGAAATTTATCCTTACGGAATAGGCATCGCGCTGACGGATTAGCAGTCAGTTAGTGATTAGTGGTTAGTGGTTAGTGGTTAGTGGTTAGTGATTAGTTAAAGCTTAAAAAATATTCGCCGATGCTTGTTTATTTCATTTAATAAGCGTACATTTGCACGGAAATTTTAAAACACTAAAAAATGAAAAGAATAACAATGTTCGTGTCGGCGCTGTTCATTGCGATGAATCTGACGACCATTTCGGCAAACGAAAATTTATCTAAACAAGACGTTTATGATTTTGTAAAAAAATGCGGAACGTATTTTATTGCGACCACCGAAGGCGATCAGGCAAGGGTTCGCCCCTTCGGAACGATTGCTCTCTTTGAGCAGAAACTGTATATTCAGACCGGCAAGCAGAAAAATGTCGCCAAACAAATCGCTGCCAATCCGAAAATCGAAATTTGCGCCTTGGACATAGCCTCCGGCAAGTGGATACGAATAGCGGCTACGGCTGTTGCCGACGAGCGAAAAGAGGCAAAGCAATATATGCTTGACCAGTATCCCGAACTGAAATCCATGTATTCTGCCGACGACGACAACACATTGGTGTTGTATCTCAAAGATGTTACAGCTACCCTGTACTCTTTTTCGGATGCACCGCAAACCGTTCAATTTTGACAAATCATTTATTATAAATCAAATTTTAAACACAAAAAACCTATGAGTGAGAAAGAACAGAATGTACCGATTGCGCCAAATGCCGAAAAACTGAAAGCCTTACGGGCAGCAACGGACAAAATCGAAAAGAATTATGGAAAAGGCTCCATTATGAAAATGGGGGACAATGCGATAGAAGAAGTCGCCGTGATACCTACCGGATCGGTGAGTTTGAACGTTGCATTAGGCGTCGGCGGTTATCCGCGAGGCAGAGTAGTAGAAATCTACGGACCGGAATCGTCCGGTAAAACCACTTTGGCTATCCACGCGATTGCCGAAGCCCAAAAAGCCGGAGGTATCGCCGCATTTATTGATGCGGAACACGCATTCGATCGCTTTTATGCCGAAAAACTCGGCGTGGACGTCGAAAATCTTTGGATTTCGCAACCCGATTCCGGCGAACAGGCATTGGAAATCACCGAACAACTCATCCGCTCGTCGGCAATCGACATCATTGTAATCGACTCGGTGGCAGCACTGACGCCCAAAGCCGAATTGGAAGGCGATATGGGCGAATCAAAAATGGGTTTGCAAGCGCGTCTGATGTCGCAAGCCTTGCGTAAATTGACTGCCGCTATCAATAAAACCAACACTACCTGTATCTTTATCAATCAGTTACGCGATAAAATCGGCGTGATTTACGGCAATCCGGAAACAACCACCGGCGGTAATGCACTGAAATTTTATTCTTCCGTCCGCCTGGACATTCGCAAAACGTCGCCCATCAAAGACGGAGAAGAAGTGAAAGGCTATCAAACCCGCGTCAAAGTCGTCAAAAACAAGGTGGCTCCTCCCTTCCGCAAAGCCGAATTTGATATTATGTTCGGAGAAGGCATTTCTAAAATCGGAGAAATTGTCGATTTGGGCGCCGATCTGGGCGTTATCAAGAAAAGCGGCAGCTGGTACAGCTACAACGACACCAAATTGGCGCAAGGTCGCGATTCTGCCAAAGACTGCCTGCGTGACAATCCCGAATTGGCTGATGAAATCGAAGGCAAAATCATGCAACTGCTCACAACGCCCGACAGTGCTAAAAAAAATAAGTAATTAGTTGATTTTGAATCGGTTTTCAGAAAATAATATTTACAACAGAAGCAATAGAGGCGCTATAGAAGTCATCTGCGGATCGATGTTCTCCGGCAAAACGGAAGAATTGATCCGCAGAATGAAACGCGCCCAGTTTGCCAAACAAAAAGTCGAGATCTTTAAGCCGTCCATAGATGTGCGCTATGCCGACGACAGCGTTGTCTCGCACGATCAAAACAGTATCCCCAGTACGCCCGTCGATAATTCCGGCAATATTTTGTTACTTTCCGGCGATATTGATGTGGTGGGCATCGACGAAGCGCAATTTTTCGACGATGGATTGGTTCAAGTCTGCAACCGTTTAGCCAATCAGGGCATTCGGGTCATCGTCGCCGGATTGGATATGGATTTCAAAGGGAAACCTTTCGGACCGATTCCCGCTTTGTGCGCTATTGCCGACGATGTTACCAAAGTTCATGCCATCTGCGTGGAATGTGGCAGTTTGGCAGGCTATTCTTACCGTTTGGTCAAAAATGACAAGTTGATTTTGTTGGGCGAAAAAGACGAATATCAGCCTTTGTGCCGAACGTGTTATTATAAAAAAGAATCAGATGCTGCCTCGCGCAAAAACGCTTAAAGGCAATTTTCTTCCGGAGGTGTCACTCGAAAACAACTCGCCGGATTCGGTCTGCGAATAAGCCGGAAAATAATCTTTTAACAAATTGTCGGCGACCAAATGCGAAAATCCCATCGAATAAAGATTCAATACACAGAACGATTGCTGTTCGTCGATCAGTTGGCTGCAAGTTTGCATCAATTCGGCGATCTGATCTTCCAAAATCCATTTTTCGCCTTCCGGACCGCGCCCATAAGCCGGCGGATCTAACAAAATGCCGTGATAACGATTGCCCCGCCTGACCTCACGTTTGACAAACTTCAAAGCGTCTTCGCAAATCCAGCGGATATGGTCTAAACCGGACGCCTCCATATTCTCCCGCGACCAGCTCAAGACCTGCTTGACCGAATCAACATGTGTAACATCAGCACCTGCAGCTTTTGCCGCCAACGAAGCCCCGCCGGTGTAGGCAAATAAGTTCAAAACTTTTGCCTGCGGTAGCTTGAACGCCACAAGCCGATCGAAAATATAATTCCAATTATCGTATTGTTCGGGGAAAATTCCTACATGTTTGAAAGCAGTCATCCCCAGACGAAATTGCAGCTGCATCGTTTTATAAGCATAACGGATAAACCACTGTTGCGGCATATTGGGCGTCAATAACCATTCGCCTTTTTCGTCGCCGTTCGATTTGCCTTGCGCTTTTTTGAACCACGCATGCGCCATGTGACTCCATTCTTGTTCGGACAGCGATTTCCGCCAGACGGCTTGAGGCTCCGGACGCCGCAAAATATATTTGCCGAAACGTTCCAATTTTTCATAATCGCCGGTATCTATTAGCTCGTAATCTTCCCATTCACAAGCGTTTGCGTGTAGCATTTGCACTTCTTTGAACAGATAGGCGGCAAACCTTCCGTCGCGTTTACGCAACACCAATTGTCCGTCAGGCTCGATACGCTCTATTTTTGCATCGAAGACGGCAGTGGCATCTTGATAGCTGCAAAAAGCGTTGCGACCAATGAGCAGGGCTTGATATTCGTTGTGAATGGCATCCCATTCTCCGTTTTTCAATCGCGCATAATAGCTTTCAAACTGTCGAATGATTTGGCGCATCAACGTTTCACGGTCGTGCTGTTTGCCGGTGATTTGCGTCAGTGAAACCGGATTGGGCAACTGGTTGTCGAACTGTTCTTGGTTGATATTCAACCCGATACCTATCACGGAATGAGCCAGCCGATCGCCCTGCAACTCATTTTCGATAAGGATGCCGCAGATTTTTCGATCACGCCAGTAAAGATCATTCGCCCACTTGATATGAAAGTGGTCGGAATAGATTTTCAGTGTCGCGAAGACGCTCAATGCCGAAATTTCCGAAATCAGGAATTGTCTCGCCACCGGTATCATAGATGGATAAATCAAAAGGCTGAAAGTCAAGTTTTTACCTGCTTCTGTTTGCCAAGTGTTTCCGCATTGTCCGCGTCCGGCAGATTGGTAGTCCGTCCAAACGACCGTCATTTCCGGCAAAATTTGTTCCTCGTGCAAAGTCTGCAAAGTTTGATTGGTAGATGCCACTTGCGGATAATAATATTCTGACGTCATAAGTTTACATTTTTGAAAAAGCAAAGGTACGAAAAAAACATGAAATAGTGGTTAGTGGTTAGTGATTAGTGATTAGTGGTGAATAGAGACGCCGTGTACCACGTTTCCACGGGGGTATCTGTTGAACGGAAATATAAAAAACTCCTGAAAAATTGCTGATTTTCAGGAGTTTAAGTGGTGCCACCAGGAATCGAACCGGGGACACACGGATTTTCAGTCCGATGCTCTACCAACTGAGCTATGGCACCTTTTCACAAATTCGGCTGCAAAGGTAGGCATTATTTTTGAAATTCCAAAGTTTTTGATGTTTTTTTTTACTCTGCATTTCACCGGTTGCAACTTTGTAAATAAACGTTTCATTCCCTTTTATACACCAAATAAAATCAAATCCATTCAAATGTGTAAGAAACGACCGCATATTTTGTTTTATGCTATCTAAAGGAACAACTGCCTGCAATTTGCTTGTGAGACAAAGCAATGCGACTAATATTACAATTTTGGTTTTCATATTTTATTTATCGTATAAATCCATTGAAACTCTCCATATATTCTTCATTGCGCCGGTAGGTAACGATTAGATCATTGATATAAAACAAGATATCTCCTCGACTATATTGCTCATTTCGTTCAAAGAAATGAACTAATTTTGAGACATTTATATCTATTGGCTCTGTCATATTTAATATTTGGAAACTGTCTTTATCTACCAATAAAAAATGATAACGAAATCCAGACGACAAAGAGCTTGAAAAACGAAAAACGCCCTCTTTTACCTCTTCAATTTTCTCTTGTTTCTTTCTATCAGCAATCATAATATCAGATATGTATTCCATAGAGAATTTAATGTGATCTACTTTTGTAAGAAATAACAACATATTTTGTTTTATGCTATCTGACGGAACGACTGCCAGCGATCTGCTTGTGAGACAAAGCAATGCGACTAATATTACAATTTTGGTTTTCATATTTTATTGTGTTGATTTAACTGTTCTTCTTCTATCATTCGTTTTTGCTGTTCTTCTATCATTCGTCTTTTGATTTCTTCAAGAATCTGATTTTCAATATTA
>JAISUM010000115.1 GCA_031272095.1 Candidatus Symbiothrix sp.
TGCCTATTTTTGCCCCGTAATAGAACGAGAGATAGATGTCTTTAAGTACCTGTTTGTGAGGCGGGAAAGTTTTGCTTACCCCTACCATTGAGAAGATAATTTTTTTGTCGTCTGCCATAATTTTTGAGATGATTGTAATGTTTAAAGTTGATCGTTGTCCGCATAAGAATAATAATCGCCGTCGCCGATGATGATGTGGTCGTGCAAATGGATGTCTAATTGTTTCAGTCCTTGCAAAATATGTTCGGTCAGTTTGTTGTCCTCTTTGCTGGGTTGTGCGTTTCCGGAAGGATGATTATGACACAGTGCAACGCCGGTTGCCGTCCGCAGCAGGGCTTCTTTGTAGATGATTCGGCTATCGACGCTCGTTTGGACGATGCCGCCCTGACTGATTTTGACTTTGTCGATGATTTTCAATTTCGGATTTAAGAGCAACACCCAAAATTCTTCATACGACAAATCGCATAGTATCGGATAGAAGATCCGGTAAATATCCCGACTGCTACGAATTTCTTCCTGTTGCAGAATATCTTCGGCGTTTCGGCGTTTGCCCAATTCCAAAGCGGCGACGATGCTGATGGCTTTGGCAACGCCGACACCTTTGAATTGCATTAATTGTTCGACGGAATATTTTCCAAGATTGTTGATCAAATTGTCGGCGGATTGCAAGATGCGTTGGGCAAGCCCTACTACATTTTCTTCCTGATTGCCGGATCCGAGAATGATAGCCAGCAACTCACTGTCGCTCAATGCAAAAACGCCTTTGGCAAGCAGTTTTTCGCGGGGCTGATCGTCGGGCGACCATTCTTTGACGGACAATTTCGACATTTATTTTGCACGTTCTACATAGGAACCGTCTCTGGTATCGACGCGAATTTTTTCGCCTTCGTTGATAAAGAGCGGTACGCGCACGGTAGCTCCGGTTTCGACCGTTGCCGGCTTAGTGGCATTGGTGGCAGTATCGCCTTTGATGCCCGGTTCGGTATAAGTTACCGTCAAAACGACATGCGCGGGCAATTCGGCGAACAAAATTGTTTCCGAATCGGCATGGATCACCACTTCGGCGATGTCGCCTTCTTTCAGAAAATCGACGCCGGTGATGTTGTCTTTCGGAATAGAAACCTGTTCAAAAGTTTCCTGATTCATAAAGTTATAGCCCATATCGTCTTGATAAAGATACTGATAGGGACGACGCTCGATGCGCACCTCATCTACTTTCACGCCTGCGTTAAATGTTTTTTCGATCACCCTGCCGGTGGTTACGTTTTTTAATTTTGTACGGACGAATGCGGGTCCTTTCCCCGGTTTCACATGTAGAAATTCTACAATATAATAGTATTGTCCTTCCAAATCCAGACACATACCATTCTTAAAATCAGCTGTACTTGCCATGTTGTATTTGTGTTAATTATTACTTGCTATTCGTAAATAGGGTTGCAAAGGTAAGCAAATTCGGCGAAATTTACTACTTTTGTGCGAAAAATAGCGCAAATTTTATGAAAGTGAAACATATCTTATGGTTTATGTGCTGTGTTTTAAGTCTTTTAGGCGTCATTTGTCTGGCTTTTCCGAGAGACGGCATGACGGTGATGGGCAAGCAATTATTTTTTCCGTCATTAGCCGAAGTGTTTTCGAGCGATTCGACGGAACATGGCGATTCGGTGCTGAAAAAAGTAGATGCGCTGGAAGAAACGATGCACATCGATCCCGAAGAAGAGAAATTTATTCGTTTTTTCTGCGATCATCCTTCCCGTATTCAGTTGCCGGACGATAATTTCAGCTATTTCGACGCGCTTTTTGCCGATTTGGAAAAGGCGGCTGATAAGCGAAAAACCATCCATGTGCTGCATTACGGCGATTCGCAGATCGAAAGCGACCGGATCACAGCGGTCATTCGCCAAAAATTGCAAGACCGATTCGGCGGAAGCGGTCCCGGTCTGTTGCCTGCGGTACAAGCCATTGCGTCGGCTACTGTTTCACAATCGGCGTCGGAAAATATCGAACGTTTTATCGTCTCCGGCACCCTGAAAAATAAGGCGCAACACAACCGCTACGGCGCCACCGGACAAGTTGGCGTCAGTTCCGGCGACAACTATCTGTCGGTGCGTACCGATCGCCTCAAAAACAATTATACACATCTCAAAAATTTTCGGCAGATAAGGCTGTTCGTTGGCAAGGCAGGCAAAAATTTTCGCGCTCAACTGACGGCGGGCAAAACCAAGCTGGACACAGACACGGAAACCGTCAATTCGACACTGAAAATCTATACTTGGACGGCAAGCGAGCCGATCTCAAAATTCAGCATCCACACTTCGGGCGCAGGCGAGCTTTATGGGATTGCGGTGGACAGTCTGGGTGGCGTCGCGATGGATAATCTGCCGTTCAGAGGAAGTTCGGGGACGTTTTTCCGCGAATTGAACAGCGATTTGCTGTCGGCAATGTATCAAGCTTTGAATGTACGCCTGATTTTGTTAGAGTTTGGCGGGAACAGCGTGCCGTATCTGCATACCGAAAAACAAATTAACACTTATGCCGCCAATATCGGCGAACAAATCGCGTATTTGCAAAAACTGCAACCCAATGCAAAAATTGTGCTGATCGGACCTGCCGATATGTCGAAACGGGTGCAGGGAAAATTGCAAAGCTATCCCTGTCTCGAACAGCTGATTCCGGCTTTGCAGCAAACGGCATTGGCGCATGGAGCCGCCTTTTGGAATATGTACGAAGTGATGGGCGGGCATAATTCGATGCTGGAATGGGTCAAAACCTCTCCAAAATTGGCGGCTGCCGATTACGTTCATTTCACCAACAAAGGCGCGGACAAAATCGGCAATCTGTTTGCCGAATCTTTCCTGCTCTATTACGACTATTATCAATTCAGAAAAAATAAAAAATAAACGACATGAGACAATTATTTATATGCATTTCATTGCTGATCGGCAGCGCAAGCCAAGCCTACAATTTGGAAAACGTATCGCTACCGAAATATCCGTTTATCAACGAAAAATACGCCGATATTCAAGTGCCGGGCAACGATTCGACACGCCTTAATTCGTTCTTCCGGAAGATCGATGGTCTTTTACAGACCGGACAGGGGCAAATCAATATCTTGCATATCGGCGGTTCGCATGTGCAGGCGGGGATGTTCTCCAACCGTGTCCGCCGCCATTTAGACGCGCTGAACGACACCTTGCAAACGCCGCGAGGGCTGATTTTTCCGTTTGCGGTGGCAAAAACCAACAATCCGGCGAATTACAAAGTTACTTATTCCGGTGAATGGCAATCGGTGCGCAATGTGCAGAAAAACCGCGAAATACCGGTTGGAATGTGCGGCATAGCGGTTTATACCAACGACTCATCTGCGCGAATCAAGGTGGCGCTTAATCCGACGGATGACAATCGCTGGCATTTCACCCGTCTGCGTTTGATGGGATCGACGCTCGACGGCAGCAATCAGGTTTGTCCGGCGCTGTTTTATCAGCAGGATACTTTGCCGGGCTATTTTGACGAAATATCTGCTTCCTATCTGTTTTATCCGCCCGAACCGCAGGATACTTTTTGTTTCGGTTTGTTGCAGTTAGACACGGTGCCGCATGCGTTTATAGTCAATGGTTTTATCCCCGAAAACAACACGACGGATGGCATTGTCTATCACGCGATTGGCGTTAATGGTGCTTCCGTTCCGTCGTATTTGCAAAGCGAATATTTTGAAGACGAACTGCCTTTTATTTGTCCCGATTTGGTGGTTTTCGGTATCGGTATCAACGACGCGACGGCTTCGGATTTTTCGCGGGCAAGTTTCCGCCGCAATTATAATGAGCTGATCACCCGCATCAAGCGTGTCAATCCCGATTGTGTGTTTATTTTTATCACCAACAACGACTCGTACCGGAGGATTTCTCGCCGCAATTATCGGGTGAATACCAACGGACAAATCGCCCGCGAAGTGTTTTACGACTTGGCAAAAGAGCATCAGGGCGGCGTCTGGGATTTATATGCGTGGATGGGCGGTTTGCGGTCGATGTACAAATGGTACACGAAAGGGCTTGGCAAACAGGATCGGGTGCATTTTACGGCGTCCGGCTATCAGTTTATCGGCGACGCTTTCTACAACGCTTTCATTGATTATATCCGGCAAATCGAATCGCCAACGGAATAATATCTATGATTTCACACTATTTAATGCGCCTCCAACCAGTTTTGACCGACGCCACACTCGGCGATAAGCGGCACTTTCAGCGTGATGGCATGTTCCATTTCATCGACGACAATTTGTCTGACCATCGGCAACTCGTCCTGTAAAACATTGAAATTCAACTCGTCATGCACCTGCATAATCATGCGCGACCGGATATTGTTTTCGGCAAACCGACGGTAAATGCCGACCATTGCCACTTTGATAATGTCGGCAGCCGACCCCTGTATGGGTGCGTTGATGGCGTTGCGCTCGGCATAACCTCTCACGACGGCGTTGTGTGAATCAATGTCGGGCAAAAAGCGTTTGCGGTGAAAAATAGTTTCCACAAATTTGTTCTGCCGCGCAAATTCGATGCTTTTCTCCATATAAGCTTTCACCTGCGGAAAAGTCTGAAAATAGCCGTCGATCAATTCTTTGGCTTCGGTGCGTGAGATCATCAGCTGTTCTGCCAAACCGAAAGTTGAGATGCCGTAGATGATGCCGAAATTGGCGGTTTTGGCTTTGCGCCGCATATCGCGATTGACGTCTGCGATGTCGATGCCGAAAATCTTGGCTGCGGTGGCGGCGTGAATGTCCTGACCGCTCTGAAAAGCCGCCAGCATATTCGCGTCTTCACTCAAATGCGCCATAATTCGTAATTCGATTTGAGAGTAGTCGGCAGACAGAAATACACAACCGACGTCGGGGATGAAAGCACGGCGAATTTCTTTGCCTTCCTGATCGCGAATCGGGATATTTTGCATATTGGGATTGGTCGAACTCAAACGTCCGGTAGCGGTAGTTGCCTGATTATAAGTGGTATGCACTTTTCCATCCTGCGGACTGATCAGTTGCGGCAAAGCGTCAATATAGGTCGAAAGCAGTTTTTTAATCTTGCGAAATTCCAAAATGCGCTCAACGATCGGATGTTTGCTTTTGATTTTTTCCAACACTTCTTCGCCGGTAGGATATTGTCCCGATTTGGTTTTTTTCTGTTTGGGGTCTAATTGCAGTTGTTCAAAGAGTATGTCGCCCACCATTTTCGGTGAATTGATGTTGAAGCTTGTGCCGGCAAATTGAAAGACTTGCTGTTCGACGTCGGCAAGGTAGCTGCTCAAGGTTTTCGACGATTCCTGCAATGCCTGCGTATCTAACCGGACGCCTACCTCTTCCATATCTGCCAGCACAGGCATCAATGGCATTTCGATCTTGTAAAACAGATCTGAAAAGTCAGCCTCACGTATCATCGCATCAAATTTATTCTTCAATTTCAGCGTAATATCGGCGTCTTCGCAAGCATAATCGACAATTTTTTCCGGCGCGACCTGTCGCATCGACAACTGATTTTTGCCTCTGTTGCCGATGAGTTCTTCGATATGAACGGTGTGATACTTGAGATATATTTCCGCCAAAGAATCCATATTGTGGCGCGATTCGGGATTGATCAGATAATGCGCCAGCATCGTATCGAACATCTGCCCTTTCACGCGGACACCGTATTTTTTCAACACATTGATGTCGTATTTCAGGTTTTGCCCGATTTTCAGGATGTCGGGCGCTTCCAATACTTCTTTGAAGGCTTGCAGTTTTTCGGCGGCTTTGTCCTGCGCGTCAGGGAAGGGCAAATAAAAGGCTTCCCCTTCTTTGAGGGCAAACGACATACCGACCAATTCGGCAGTCAGCGGGTCGATGCCGGTCGTTTCCGTATCGAAAGTGAAGGATTTTTGCGCTTTGATTTTTGCAATAAGCGGAGCAATATCCGTGTCTTCCAACAAAGAATATTGATGTGGCACGGTGGTGATATTCGCCAAACTGTTTTCAGCAAAAAGGTCGTTGGCTGGCTGCCGAACAGGCGTTTCGACTTCTCCGAACAGCGACAGTTGCGCCGACGGTGCAGGTGATGCCGATTTGACTTTGTCGCCAAACATTCGCGCCGCTAATTGTCGAAATTCCAAGTGGTCGAAAATTTTGCGCAATTCCGGTTCATTGAGTTCTTTTCTGACCAACTGTTCCGGTCGAACGTCGATAGGAACGTCGGTTTTGATGGTCGCCAAAAACTTGGAAAAGCGGATCATCTCGCTGTTTTCTTCGATTTTGGTTTTTAGCGCTCCTTTCAGTTGGTGGGTGTTTTGCAGCAGATTTTCGATGCTGCCGAATTCGGCGATCAGTTTTTGCGCGGTAACTTCTCCCACGCCCGGACAGCCCGGAATATTATCGGCTTTGTCGCCCATCAGTCCGAGCAGGTCGATCATTTGCAGGGGCGATTGCAAGCCGTATTTTTGAATAACTTCCTGTACGCCGAGCGTTTCACATTCAGAGCTGCCGTATTTGGGTTTGTAGATAAAAATATTGTCGGCGACCAATTGTCCGTAGTCTTTGTCGGGCGTCATCATCATCACCGTAAAATCGGCGGAGGCTTGTTTTGCCAAGGTGCCGATCACGTCGTCGGCTTCGTAACCCGGCACTTCCAAAATCGGGATATTGCAGGCGCGGATGATGTCTTTGATGATTGGCACCGAGCGGCGGATATCTTCCGGCGTTTCTTCGCGTTGCGCTTTGTACTGTTCAAATGCTTCGTGCCTGAATGTCGGTCCCGACGGGTCGAAAGCCACGCCGATATGCGTCGGATTTTCTTTGTTTAAGACTTCTTGCAAAGTATTTACAAAGCCGAAAATAGCCGAAGTATTCACTCCTTTAGAATTGATACGGGGCGACTTAATCAGCGCATAATAAGCGCGATAGATCAGCGCATAAGCATCTAACAGAAATAGTTTCATGGCGATGATTTATTTTCTGCGTTTCATAAATCCGCCCTTGTTGGGGACGTGTTTAGTGGTCATCATACGCATCATTTTGCGTGTTTCGTCGAACTGTTTGATCAGTCGGTTGATTTCGGCGACGGTCGTGCCGCTACCTTTGGCGATACGATTTTTTCGGCTGCCGTTCAGTATTTCGGGGCGGGAGCGCTCGGTGGGCGTCATCGAACAAATCATCGCTTCGATGCCTTTAAAGGAGTCATCGTCGATCTCCACATCTTTCATTATTTTACCCATACCCGGAATCATTGACGCCAAATCTTTCAGGTTGCCCATCTTTTTGATTTGCTGTATCTGGCTTAAAAAATCGTTGAAATCGAATTGATTTTTGGCGATTTTCTTTTGCAGGCGGCGGGCTTCTTCTTCATCGTATTGTTCCTGTGCTTTTTCGACCAAAGAAACGATGTCGCCCATGCCTAATATACGGTCTGCCATTCGTTTGGGATGGAAGGGATCGATTGCTTCCATTTTTTCGCCCGTACCCACAAATTTGATAGGTTTATTGACGACTGTGCGGATGGAAAGCGCCGCACCACCTCGCGTATCGCCGTCTAATTTGGTCAGCACAACGCCGGTAAAATCCAATCGGTCGTTAAATTCTTTGGCGGTATTGACGGCATCCTGCCCGGTCATCGCATCCACTACAAACAGGATTTCGTCAGGGTTGATGGCTTTTTTGATGGCGAAAATTTCGTTCATCATCTGTTCGTCGATAGCCAAACGACCGGCGGTGTCGATGATCACTACGTCGTGTCCGAATTTTTTGGCGTGCCGAATAGCGTTTTGCGCAATCTCGACCGGATTTTTATTTTCCGGCTCGGAATAGACCTCCACGCCGATTTGTTCGCCCAAAACTTTCAGCTGGTCAATAGCAGCCGGACGATAAATATCATCGGCGACCAAGAGTGGTTTTTTGCTCTTTTTGTCTTTCAGCATTTTAGCTAATTTGCCGGAAAAAGTCGTTTTACCGGAACCTTGCAATCCCGACATCAGGATCAGTGTCGGATGTGCGGACAGGTTGATGTCGGCAGCGTCGCCACCCATCAGGGCGGTGAGTTCGTCGTGAACGATTTTGACCATCAAATCTCCCGGCTTGACGGCGGTCAGCACGTTTTGTCCGAGCGCTTTTTCCTTGACGGTATCGGTAAACGATTTGGCAACTTTATAATTGACGTCGGCGTCCAACAGGGCTTTGCGTACGCTTTTCAGCGTTTCAGCCACATTGATTTCCGTAATTTTGCCTTGTCCTTTTAAGAGCTTGAACGACCGCTCTAATTTCTCGTTTAAATTTTCAAACATGATATATTGATTGATGAAATAATATTATTGGAAATAAGGTGCAAAGTTACGCTTTTCTTCTTAAAAAACAAAATAAATTAGTGTTTAGTGGTAAGTGATTAGTGATTAGTGATTGAAAGTCTGAACCACGATTTTCACAAGATTTTCGGGATTGCCAAGATTTTTTCAGCACGCAGATATACTGCACTCGACAATAAAATTATCTTCGTGTAACTTCGTGGTTCTTTCCCGCATAGGCGGGACAAGTAGTGAACCTTCGTGTAATTATTTTAGCAACACGAAGTTACACGAAGAAAACACGAAGAACCACAAAGAAAACAAACTAAATTTTCAACGGTTTTTCAAAAATAAACATCAAGAATATACCGATAACCGCCCCAACTACCATCAGGTCTTGTAACACCATAACCTGCACCTTTATTGCAATCCCAATAATTTCGGACAAGATTTATACATATTCTTGATGCTGAAAGTTCCTAATTTTCGATAGCAAGAATGCGTAAAACGCTAATTTTTATGTAATTAATTATATTTCAGTTGTTTATTGCATAAATAAATCGTGATTTATGTTTTTTTTATTCGTATCGTTTCAAATCGTAAAACATCTGGCGGGTATGCAGTGTGTCGTCGGTTTTTAAATCTTTTTTCAGATATTCGCGTTCCTGCGCTTCGCTCGAAAACACAAATTTGAAGTTGTTTTTCTCATAAAAACTCAAAATATAGGGTTT
>JAISUM010000055.1 GCA_031272095.1 Candidatus Symbiothrix sp.
ACACGGTACAAATCCATTTTTTCTTCATTTTGAATAATTTTTAATGTTAATAAAATATTTAATAAAATGTTGTTACTCAATTATAAAACATAACTTTTGCCACATTCCTCGCAATAGCCTCTGAAATAAACGTGGCAATCGTCGAGCAAAAGATTTTCGGGATTATCCACGACAACAGGAATCTCGTCTTTTATACGCAAATCGTGAATTGCTCCGCATTTACGGCATTGAAAATGAGCGTGTTTTGTAATGTCCGCATCATATCTCATATTTTTGCCGTCAATCGTTACGGTTGTTATCGCCCGCTTTTCTTCAAACAGTTTCAAAGTATTGTAAACCGTTGTTTTTGAAAGCGTCGGAATCGAAGGAAAAAGACTGTTGAAAATCATATCAACAGTAGGATGGGTATAATTTCCCATCAGGTATTCCATTACGGCAAGCCTGTGTAATGAAGGCTTTATTCCGAATTTTGACAACCTTGTCCTCGCTGCATTTTTTGTTTTAATCATAAATTTGTAATGATTACATTTTTATTTCGAGTGCAAAATTATAAACTTTATTTTAAACCGCCAAATTTCCTTGGTGTTTTTTTGAAACTTTAACACAATTCATATCGTTTTTAAGGATTAAATGTGTTTCCCTGATTCATATCGCCGGTGCGATAGCCTTTATAAAACCATTCTCGACGTTGGGTGGAAGTGCCGTGAGTAAAGGAATCCGGCACAACATAACCCTGCGCCTGTTTTTGCAAACGGTCGTCGCCTACTGCTTCTGCCGCATTCAAAGCCTCGTCGATATCGCCTTCGTCGAGAATTTTTTTGGTGTAATAAGCCCAAATTCCGGCGTAAAAATCAGCCTGCAATTCGATTTTAACGGAAATTGCGTTTGAAGTTTTCTCGTCGGACTTCGCCCGCAAAGAATTTTCGCGGTCAAGTGTGCCAAGAAGTTTTTGAACGTGATGCCCTACTTCGTGCGCCAAAACATAAGCGTAGGCAAAATCGCCGCCTGCTCGAAACTGCGTTTCCATTTCCTTGAAAAACGACAAGTCAACATAAATTTTTTCGTCGGTCGGACAATAAAAAGGTCCGGTGGAACTTTGCGCTGCGCCGCAGCCCGACGAAGTATAACCGCTGTAAAGTACGAGTACGGGTTTGCGGTAGGTTTTTCCCATATTAGTAAAAACTTGTGTCCAAACATCTTCCGTTTCCGCCAAAACAACCGAAACAAATTCCGCCATTTCCTGTTCTTCTTCCGACGGGACATATTCCTGTTCCTGGCCGCCGGTTAAAGACGAAAGGTCGCCGCCTCCCATCATTCCCAAAAACTGCATAGGGTCGATGCCGAGTTTCCAAGCAATTAACCCCATAATTATCAAGCCGATAATTCCTCCTGTGCCGCAACCTGTTTTGCTGCTGCCGCCGGAACTTCCTCCAAGCAATCCGCCGAGCAGACTGCCCAACATCCCGCCGCCTCCGCTGCCTCCGCTTGAACTGCGTCGGTCTTCAACATTTGAACTTGCTCTACGTCCTTTCCACTGCATATTAAGTTTATTTAAATTTTATAATAAATTTTCCCACAAAATTAAATAAAAAAACAGAAAAATGCAATTTTATGCAAAAATGTTCAAAAATTATGTTTTTTTGAGGCTTATATGCGCAAAAATCGACTTTGCAATATTATATTTAAACAGAAACGTGGCAGGATTTTAAGCAGGAAGATGAATTTTTTCAAAAGCAAAAATAAGTAATGCAGTCAGAATAGCGCTGCCTGTAATATGCGCAAACAGCATCAAGGGATTTAAGAGCGACAGGGTTTCAAAAATTAACAGCAACGCAATATGAAAAATAACAGCAATCGTTGCATAGCGCATAAAAAGAGGCATTCCGAAAGTTTCAAACGAGGGTATGCCATCGTCGGTCATATCTTTTGGAATAAAAAGTTTAATCAGCCAATAACGGACAAAACCGACAAATACCATAGAAAGCATATTCAATCCGGGCGTAGAACAAAAGATGTCGATGATGAAACCCATTGCTGCTGCAATCAGAATGACATAATTTCGATTGAGTTTGACGGGCAGTTTCAATATAAAATAGGAATATACAATCGGCGTCGCGTATCCGAAAATATGAACTCGATTGAAACAGCAGACTTGCAGGAATACAAACGCGAAAAACAGCAGAGTTTGTTGCAGGATGGTCTTTGTCATTCTGTGCCTCCTTCCCCGTAATTGCCCTGTTCGAGCGCTTCCTGTTCGTCTTTCAGATTATATTCGACAATAAAAACTTCTTTCAATGTATTGAAATCTGTAAACAGTTTTATTTTCAATGAGTTGTAACCGTTGTTTTTATTATTGAAAGAATCGGCAACTACGCCAATCGGCACTCCTTCGGGAAAAATTGCCGATGCGCCTGTTGTAACAATTGTGTCGCCTGTATTAAAAATTGTGTGTCCTGGCAAATCATTTAAATAGGAATAGCGCGAATCTTTTCCGTCCCAAACGAGGATTCCTCTGAAATCGCTTGATAAAATTTTGCAACTCGGCTTGGAATCGGGATTTAGCAGCGGAATTACTCGCGAAAAATGCGGCGAAACGCCTCCGCGCATAACTTGTCCGACAACCGTTCCTTCCGAAGAAATTACGCCCATTCCTGCTTTTACACCGTCGTTTGAGCCTTTATTCAAAATCAGATAATTTTTTGTCAACAATACTTGGTTGTACAGGATTCTCGCAGTGATATACCGCCATTGCGAAGGATGATATCGTGCGGAATCGTTTATTTGTATGTATTCCTGCAAATTTTCTATGCGGGAGCGGTATTGCAAAATTTCCTGTTCGAGCAAGGCGATTCGTTGCATCAATGCGGTATTTTCGTTTTTCAGTCCAATATAAGAGTCAATGGCGCCGGAAACGGCATAAACTCTGCCTGTGATTTCCTGCGAGGCGGACATAAATCGGCTCCGCTGAAAATCGTTGTAATGAACAAGCAGCCACGAAGACAATGCTAAAAGTCCGATAAACAGCAGCCAATGGGCATTTTTGGTAAGGAAACGAAAAAGATTTTTCAATTATCGAATCAAAATTGTTGTTGTATTGAATTTGTTGATATTTTTCAGCGCAATTCCCGTACCTTTTGCTACGGCGTGCAGCGGGTCTTCGGCTACGTGGAACTGAATATTTATCTTGTCGGTCAAGCGTTTATCAAGTCCACGCAGCAATGCTCCGCCGCCGGAAAGATAGATGCCGTTTCTGACAATGTCGGTATAAAGTTCGGGCGGCGTATTTTCGAGAGCGCTCAAAATTGCCATTTCCATACGTGAAATCGACTTGTCGAGGCAATGCGCAATTTCCTGATAGGAAACGGGAACTTCCATCGGCAGCGCGGTCATTTTGTTTGAGCCGCGAATTACATAATCTTCGGGCGGTTCTTCGAGATGCACAAGCGCCGAGCCGACGTTCAGTTTGATTTTTTCCGCCGTTCCTTCGCCGATTTTCATATTATGCTGACGTCCCATATATTCAACAATATCGGCAGTCAGTTCGTCGCCGGCAATTTTTATAGATTGATTGGTAACAATGCCGCCGAGCGAAATAACTGCGATTTCGGTTGTTCCGCCGCCTATGTCCACAATCATATTTCCTTCCGGCGCCTCAACGTCGATTCCTACGCCGAGAGCGGCTGCCATCGGTTCGTAAATCATATAAATATCGCGACCTCCGGCGTGTTCGGCAGAATCGCGCACTGCACGAAGTTCTACATCCGTACTGCCCGAAGGAACGCCGATAACTATTCGCAAAGAAGGCGAAAAGAAATGATTTTTGCTGCGAGTTTTGTTGATAAGTCCGCGAATCATCAGTTCCGCAGCATTGAAATCGGCAATCACTCCGTCTTTCAGCGGTCGGACAACTTTAATCCAGGGCGGAGTTCGTCCGTCCATTTTTTTCGCTTCAAGTCCAAGTTCTATCAGTTTGCCCGTTTTATCGTTGAAAGCGATAAATGACGGTTCATCGACAACTATTTTGCCGTTATGTATAAGAATGGTATTGGCTGTTCCCAAGTCCATTGCTACTTCCTGTGTGAATGAAAATAATCCCATTTTGTATTTTATTTTTTAATCAGTGTTTGAAATGTCGTGTTCCGGTCATAACCATCGCCATACCGTTGGCATTGCAGTAATCGACCGAAAGATTGTCTTTGATTGAGCCGCCGGGTTGAATGACGGCGTGAACTCCTGCATCGTGAGCGATTTCCACGCAGTCGGGGAAAGGGAAAAATGCGTCCGACGCCATAACCGCTCCTTCGAGGTCGAATCCGAAAGATTTTGCTTTTTCGATTGCCTGACGCAAAGCATCGACGCGGGAAGTCTGACCGGTGCCGCTTGCGCAGAGTTGTTTGTTCTTTGCGAGAACGATTGCGTTTGATTTGGTGTTTTTAACTAATTTGTTGGCAAAAAGCAAATCTTCGATTTCGCGTGCGTCGGGCGACTGGGATGTAACGGTTTTCAAATCTTCGACGGTTTGAATACTTAAATCTTTGTCCTGCACAAGATAGCCGTTCATCAGAGAACGTATCTGCTCGGTCGTTTTTGGAAATTCTTTCTGAATAAGAATAATGCGATTCTTTTTCTGCATCAGTATTTCGAGCGCTCCGGCGTCGTAGTCGGGGGCGATGATGACTTCAAAAAATATTTTTGTGATTTCTTCGGCTGCCTCGCGGTCGATCGGCGCGTTGCAAATCAGCACACCGCCGAAAGCCGACACGGGGTCGCCTGCCAATGCCGCTTCCCAAGCCTCTTTTACCGATGGGCGCGACGCTATTCCGCAGGCGTTGTTGTGTTTGAGAATCGCAAAAGTAAGTTCGTCAAATTCGGAAATCAGCGTAACGGCAGCGTCGATGTCGAGCAGATTGTTGTAGGAAATTTCCTTGCCCTGCAACTGTTCAAACAGGCGTTCAAAATCGCCGTAAAAAATTCCCTTTTGATGCGGATTTTCGCCATAGCGAAGAATTTTTGCATTTTCGGCGGTAACCCGCAGATGCGTATTTTCGCCTTCATCGAAATAGTCAAAAATTGCGCTGTCGTATCCCGACGAAACGGCAAAAGCCTCTTTGGCAAACCATTTACGTTCTTCGAGAGTTGTCTGTGCTCCATTTTCGGAAAGAATATTTGCCAAGGGCGCATACTGCTCTTTTGAAGCGACAATGACTACGTCGCTGAAATTTTTAGCGGCTGCGCGAATCAGCGAAATGCCTCCAATATCTATTTTTTCGATAATTTCTTCGTCCGACGCACCCGAGGCAAGCGTTTCGCGGAATGGATACAAATCCACAATCACGAGGTCGATTTCGGGAATTTCGTATTTGTCTAATTGAATGTGGTCGTGTTCGTTGCTGCGGCGGGCAAGTATTCCGCCGAAAACTTTGGGATGCAGCGTTTTTACCCTTCCGCCAAGAATTGACGGATAGCCGGTCAGACTTTCTACCGATGTGCAGGCGTATCCGAGCGATTCGATAAATTCTTTGGTGCCGCCGGTGGAGTAAAATGCTACTCCGCTGTCATTGAGTTTTGTTAAAATTTCTTCGAGTCCGTCTTTATGAAACACGGAAATCAAAGCAGTTTTTATCTGTTTTTGTGTGGTCATCTTTTATGTTTTTTAATTGAGGCACAAAATTACTGATTTCTTTTTGAAAATCAATAGAATTTTCGATGAAATTACAAATATTTTGCACAAAGATTAGACTTATTCCTATTTTTTATGTATAAAAATATCCCACAGACGGTTAAAATCTCGACGGAAAAGGATGCCGAAGCCTTGTGTCATTTCCGGTGAGTTGCTGAAAAAATTCCGATAATTATAGTGATTAAATCCTTTCAGCCGGATGTCGCCCGATTTGGTCAGTTTGTATTCAAAATCGAAATCGCCGATCAGGGGCATATCTTCGTTGATGGTTTTCAGATACGGATTATCTACATATCCGATGTTTCCGTTGATAATCAGCCGATTATTCAATAGCGTACTCGACAAAAGCAGTTCGACTTCCGTGCTGGGCGAATCGCCGCCTTCGTAGTATGACTGGTGATAATTCGTACCGATTTGGATCGTATTGCTCAAATTTCCCAGCAGGTTGGAAATCTGCGACGAAAGCGTCGAAGTCAGCAATGACAAATCGGCAGTTGAGCGTTCTGTTTGCGCATATTCGGGCGCCGTATAAAACCGTCCCATCAACAAAAGATAAATCATCTGGCGGCTCATCATATCATCGGTACGGATGTAGCTTTTGACCTGCCGTTCCAATTCGGAAGTGGCGCCGGGCAGTTCCACATCGAATTGAATAACAGGCTGTTCAAGCGGACCGGACAACAACAATACGCAACTGACCGGCACGTTGTTTCGCGCACTCAAACGGTGATTATTTTCGTTGGCGACAAGTAATTGCTGGTCTAAATCGCCCAAATTAGCCGACAAAGTATATGCCGCTTTGATGTCCAAATTGGCGGTCAGCGGGTCTCCGTGAAAGTCGATAGAACTGCCTTCAGCCAGATCAAATTTTCTAAAAAAGGCTTGTTGAAAACTGAAATTGTATTTGCCGTTTTCGATTTGGTAGTTACCAATAACTTTCAAGGGCGTTTGTGTACCATATTGAATCTGCATGTTTCCCGTGCCGGAAGCCGTAATTTTATCATTGGTCAGCGGATCCATCACCAAATTCAGCACGGCGTCGTTGTTCACACTGACCAACAGATTGAGGCGAATGTCCGTTTTTGCTACTGTGTGTGCAGATGAATTATTTATTTTATTATCAATAACATACGGTTCATCAGAAAAGTTTTTGTTCACAAAAGTGATGAAATCATAGTCGATCACATCCGGTTTTTTCATGAAATCCAAAGTTAATTCGGTGTCGTTGCTGTTTTGCAGATTGACGTCGATTTCGACCGATTCTTCCGTACCGCTGATATTGGTGGTGCCACTCCCGAATACCCGTCCATAAAAAGTCGGACTGTTGCGTTGTATGGCATTAAAAACCAAAAAATCGGTCATTGTCAGGTTTGCCGCAAATTTGAAATCTAAAAAATATCGGTGGAATACCGAGCCGGAAAACAATGCCTGATGCCCATAAACATCGTATAGCGTAACATTGCGTACCGAAATTTCATTGGGTTTGAATAGAATACTGTCGGAAAACGAATAGCGCGTATTGAGAAATTCGATGCCGAAACTGCAATCTTTCGCCCACGCTTCGCCTTCTATTTCAGGGTAATTCAGCGATCCGAACAAGCGAATATTGCCGGTCAGTTCGCCGGAAATATCTTTGACGACATTGTTCAAATATTTCCGCAAAAATGTTGCTTCGCTACGGTGCGCCTCAAACAAAATCGACAATTCTTCTGCCACCGGATAGATGTAGCCGTCAATATCCACCCACGAGCTATCGTTTTTGACCACATGTCCGAGCATTTCCACACCCTGTTTTTCGTTATCCCAGCGTCCACGCAAATCTAATTCGCCAAACACAGCGTCGTTAAATGAAAAATTGCTGATTTGCAACTGTGTAGAGAGTTCTCGCGTATGATAAACGTCCTTTGCTCGGACTTCTCCGGTTGCAATTCCGCCGAAAGTCAAAGCATCTATTTTCAGCGATTTAAAAATATAGTCCAAATCAACTTTTTGCAGCTGAACAAACAACTGATCATTTGGATTTTCAGATATATCTCCTTCTATATCAATCTGTTGTAGATCGTGCGTTGCTTGAAAATTGTGAATACTGATTTTGTCCGCCTGATAGCTGATCGTCGTCGGAGTCATCCGCCAAATCGAATCGTTGAAGACCATTTCCGACGGATGAATTGCAAAAAAAGCGTCCAAGCGTTTGGCATTTTCCGGCAGGCTGATTTGTGTGGTGAAATCTAATTTTCCCTGATATTTATCGCCCTTTGCACCCCAGGTCAGATTGGAATAGATCGAATCGTTTGCCGCACGAAAAGCCGCTTCTACAGGCAAATCAGCCGTTTTTTTCTGCTGTTTGTTGCCCTTGATCTTCAATTCCAAATAGCTGTTGCCGTTGTTCAACTCAATGCTACCCTCATTGAAATTCGATCCGGCGCAGTAAAAATGCGGACAGCCAATATAGGTTTGAATTAAATTTTGTTCGCCATTATAGGCGCCCGCGAAAACCGCCGAATCGTAAAAAACGACCGGCAACGCCAATATTTCAGAAATTTTTTGCGTGTTGTCGAGGGTAAAATGCCAATTTACATCCGGTTGAATATCAGGCTGTTCGTCTGTGTCGTTGAACAACGAAGGCAAATAGCTTGCCAATGAGTGCCGCAAAGTCGGCAACAAAGTTTCGGTGGAAAAGACGCCGGTCAATTCGCCATTTAAAATATCGGATTGGATGGTCAAAGAGTCAGTTTCCGACTGTTGACGGAGTGCGATCACAAGACTATCGATCACGCAATCGCCCCGATCGGTTTCCAATTCGACATGTCGCAACGCGCATTGCCCGTCTATGTTATCTGTCTGATTACCGGTCAGATAGAGTTGCGAACGGAAAGAAATTTTCGGATGCACTGCCGAATGTAACAGATTCAAACGATCGAGCTGCCAATCACTTGCCTGCATCGAAATATGATATTCCGACCGAGCATCGGCAAGACGAATCGCGGCGTCGGCGAACAACTGTCCGGCAGGATTATCCATCGTGATGCGTCCGTTAAAACCGTTCGACACAAAATTGCCCGACACTTGAATATTTTCGTAATCGTAATTTTTGAAGGTAAATTTATCCACTACAGCATTTATATTTCCTTGTATATCAGAAAGTTGATTAAATGTTGTTTCAATATTGACCGCCATTTGCAGATTGCCCAAATCGTTGTTATCGAGCAGTTCATTCAGGCGGATACCGTCCTCCGACAACATTCCGATATTGAGCTGATATTGCTGATTTTTAATGAGTTGGATCACCAATTTTGCATTTCCGACGTCGGTAGCGCTCAACAGCGAAAGATTCCAATTATTGGTAGCGCCGGACATTTCACCGTTCAAAGTCAGCATACCCAGATGATGCAGATAATCAGGCAAAGTGGTTTGTTGCTTTACAAACATATCTGCAAGTTTCTGTATTTCAGATGGTTGTATGTATGAATCTTTGATGTATCCCTGAAATTGGAAGCCATCAGCGTCCTCTTTTTCAAAGAGATTCATAAGATGCAGTTGCGTGTTCAATGCCCAAGCTCCATCCGATTGAAATAGATCTAAACGGCTGATTTTCATATTATTAAGACTTCCTTCAATTTTCCCGTTCACAGACACTGATTGTGGCAAAACATTTTGCAGCGGATAAAATGCGATAAGGTCTTTCCAAGCTATTTCAGACGGCAGTAGCGATACTTGCCAATCGACGCTATCCGTCCAATCCACAGCCGGTTGCAACAAATGATTGCCGGTCGCTACTACTTTCATTTGAAAATCGGAATGAGGCAGTTTCAGATTCAATCCGCTGATTTTCAACGAATCATTGTCCATTTTTAGCGCTGCCGTCATGTTCTTTACTTCAAAACCGGATTGTTCCTTGAATTTCAACTGTTTAAGCGATGTTTCAATCACATGATCAGTCCACCGTTTGATTTGCAGTTTGGCGTAGCAATCTGTAATTTTTATATCGTTGAAATTCAAACTGTTGTCCTTCGGGATATGGGCATAATTTCGATAAGTAATACTTCCGTCATATAAATATAAACGATTGATATTCAAATCTATATGCGTTTTCGTTGTATTGGGGTTTTGGAAGGCGTCCAACAAAAATCGGATATTTAGCGGCGACTGTTCGTCTTCTCGCGACAGATGTAAGGTGAATTTGCTGAGTCGCGCCGAATGAATCCGGTAGTGGCGGCGCACTATGGCAAACGGGTCAAATCCAAGCGACAAACGTTTGGCATAGAGGAGCGTATCTCCTTGTTGATCTTCAATATATACATCCCTGATATTCAGTTGGTTAAACAGCATAATCTCAACGCTTTTTATACTTGTTTTGGCTCCGGTTTTTTCCGACAACCAATTCGCCGTTGTCTGCGCGATAGACCGTTGTACCGCCGGAATATGAATCAATAGCATCGGCAATAGCGTTAGAAGGAGTGCCGCTACAATAAAGATCCAAATGCTTCGCTTGATATGTTTCATAGGCTTAATTGATAAAATCTACCGACAATCCCAACTTCAGCACGGTAGGATTGAATGGATAGTGAGGTAATGAAAAATATTCCGGTGGCGAAAGCAGCATCGGGCTGATATTGTAGTACTCGATAAAAAAGCGTGTCTGTTTCAGATGGCAATTCAAATAACCGCTGATCAACGGGTAGTTTCCGACTTTCACTCTGTCATCCCTGTCTTGCAATTTAAACTGTTGTGTTGCAGGCTCATAGCTTGGCGCGTAATATTTTGTCCAATAGTGAGCATTGGCGCCCAACTGTATGGTCAGCACTTTGGCTATTTTAAAATCCACATACAAATTGGTATATGCCGCCAAAGCAGGTAAAGGAATAATTTCGGAATTTCCGGACGCCTGATAAACAATTTGATTGTCCCAATGCAAGGCTTTATACTGAAAATTTTGGTCTAATCGCGCCGATAAAATCTGAATATTTTCTTCACATTGTTGCGGTAATCCATTGCTATTAAAGTAGATATAGTTCGTAACATTTTCTACGACCAAAGAAAAATTCGTCTTGGTATGCGGTATATTGACTTGCCCTCCGATACGTACTTTTTTGATGTGATAAAAATCGTTATTCCAGTTAAAATATCGGCTTTTGTAATGATTTTCGTAGTAGGTAGGCGACAAATTTTTCAGCGAGGCGTCGGCTTGCACTGTGGCAGTATCGCCCCAGAGTGGGATGCGTGTTTCTATCGTTCCCGATAAATTGACGTCTCCTAAATTATAGCCCAAAACGCCCAAACTACCCTGTCCATGATAGCGCAAAATTTTTCCGCTACGTTTGGCTATTTCGCCGCCGAGATAGGTTGCATATTGATTTTCAGGCTGATTATCAAAGAAATAGAATTTACGAATGTCTTGTGTGGCGAATGCCGTCAGGTCAAATTTCGCCCACGGACTGAATCCCTCGCGCAAGGACAGGGCGAGCGTGTTGCTCAACGACCAGTAGTGTGTCGAATCGCCCGCATTGCCCAACAATCCGGGCAGCGGCATGAGTCCGTCATAATAGTTGGCAATCAGTGTGGAATCGCCGTAAAATTTCTTTTTAGCATTCTGATAATCAAAGGTATAGATAATGCTCGACACCGGGACAAACTGTTTTACGGTATCGCCTTCTTCGGTCAATATTTTTGTCTGACGTTCAAATCCCAGATCATAATGATAATTCAGATAAACCTTCATACCTTTGATTTTGTTCCAAACAGCATTGGTGCCGTCGCTCAATCGGGTCGGAATGTCCAACGAGCTGATATTTTGCGCATCCATCAAATCGGGATAGCTGATGTATTCGTCCTGAAGCAAGCCGCCATTTTCGGCATTGGTATAGTCCGCCGGATTGATAAAGAGATGTATCTGATGTCGGTCGGCGAGAAAATTTCCAAAAAATGCCCAATCCAAATGTTTTGCCGACTGCGATTGGTAAAATCCGCGTGCATAGAGATAATCGACGTCGAAACCGACATTCAGCTGCTTTCCGAAATTGGATGCAACCAATGCCCGAAAGCGTTCTTCTCGCATCTGACGACCTCCTGCCCGCTGATAGGCAACATTGGAATGGGGTATTTTGGTGTTGATAAAATCAAATTTGTCCGGCTGCTGCATATAGACCGAATAGGGATCGGAAAACATAAATTGCGAGCGGTCGGCGCGTTCAAAAAACACCCGCGACTCGGAAGGCAAGCCCAAATTGCCGAGTGAAGCCATTGCAACGCCGGATCCTTCGGCGTGAGTGCGATGAAAATAATCAGTCAGAAAAGTGTCCGGCTTGGCGGCAATCATTTCGCCGGTGCGTCGAGTGATGTTCCAATAGTTGATGGTGCGCGTGGTATCGACGACTTGCACGGCATAAGATTCGACCGGCGTTTGGACGAGGCTGTCCGTTGGCAACACAAGATCGGCGGTTATAGTATCGGTCATGACAGTATCAGTTTGCGCCGCCACAGGCACAGCCAAATACAGCATCCATCCCAGCAACACATATCCAAGACCTCTGACCATCTCGTTTTTTTCTTAATTTGTAATTTTTTTCACCAACGACATGCCGCGTTTGATCGCCTGTTCGTTCATCGGCAAAAATTTATGATGACGTTCCGGCAGCGATTTTTTCAAACCCGACAGGATGCTCTCTATACTGACAATTGGCGCTATTTTCAACAATCCGCCCAGCACTAACATATTGAAAGCTTTGGATATACCTTCGTCGTTAGCGGTGTTCATAGCGTCAATTTCATAAATATGTATATCGTTCCGAACAGGCGCTTGTTGGATGCCGTAGCCGTCGTAAATCAGCGTGCCGCCGATTTTGACGGTCGGCTCAAATTTTTCCAATGAGGGCTGATTCAGGATGATAGCTATATCGAACTCGTTGAGGATGGGCGATGAGATGCGTTCTTCTCCGATGATGACGGTAACGTTGGCGGTGCCGCCGCGCTGTTCGGGTCCGTAAGAGGGAAACCACGCGACTTCTTTGCCTTCGATCAGCCCGGCATACGCCAAAATTTTTCCCATACTCAAAACGCCTTGTCCGCCAAATCCGGCTATGATGATTTCGTGTTGCATATAGATTCTATAAATTTAGGAATTAGTGGTTTCATCTTTAATAATGCCGGTCGGATAAAACGGCAACATATTGGCAACCATCCATTGGTTGGCTTCGTCGGGCGTCATTTTCCAGCCTGACGCACAGGTAGATACGATTTCGATGATTGACGTGCCTTTGCCTGCCATCGCATTGGCAAACGCTCTTTGCAAGAGTTTTTTCGATCGCTTGATAGCTGCTGCCGTATGAACGGTTTCGCGGGCAACTAAACAAGTGCCTTTCAGATGCGCCAATAACTCTGTGATTTTCAGCGGATAACCGTTCAGCGCGATATTGCGTCCGTAGGGGCAGGTGGATGTTTTCATATCCAAAAGCGTGGTCGGCGCCATTTGTCCGCCGGTCATTCCGTATATAGCATTATTAATGAAGACGATCACAATATTTTCGCCGCGATTGCAAGCGTGAATCGTTTCGGCGGTGCCAATAGCTGCCAAATCGCCATCTCCCTGATAGGTGAATACCATTTTGTCGGGATTCAAACGTTTGGCGGCGGTCGCTACAGCCGGAGCGCGTCCGTGAGCCGCCTCTATCCAGTCAATATCCAAATAATTGTAAGCAAAGACGGCGCAACCGACCGGTGCAATACCAATCGTTTTTTCTGCCAAGCCCATTTCGTCGATCACTTCCGCAAGCAATTTATGTACGACGCCGTGACTGCATCCCGGACAATAGTGCATCGGATTGTCGTTCATCAGACGCGGTTTTTGATATACTGTCGTTTCTGTAACTGTTGTCATTGTTGTTCTGTTTGTAATTTTTCTACTTTGTCCAAGACTTCCTGTGGCGTCGGAATAATGCCTCCCAAGCGTCCGTAATGAATTGTCGGAATCCGACATTCGACGGCTAATTTGACGTCTTCGATCATTTGTCCCGCATTAAGTTCGAGGCATAGTATTTTTTTGATTTTGCCGACATAGCTATACAATTCACGGACGGGGAAAGGATAGAGGGTGATCGGGCGAAACAGTCCGATTTTCATTCCTTTGGCACGCGCCATATCTACTACTTTTTGACTGATACGGGCAGCCGATCCGAAAGCTACAATCAGATATTCGGCATCTTCGCAACGGTATTCTTCGCCGCGCGTTTCGTTGGCTTCTATTTGTCTGTATTTGGCTTGAAAACGCAAATTATTCTGTTCCATCCGTTGAGAATCCAATTCCAACGACGAATGAATATTGGGAGGACGGTTCGCCGGTTTGCCCAGCGCTGCCCAAGGACATTCCTTGCGGATTTCGTCGTCGGTACGTCGGGCGCGTTGCGGAGGTAAGATCACTTTTTCCATCATTTGCCCGATCACGCCGTCGGTCAAGATCATTGCCGGATTGCGATATTTGAACGATAAATCGAAAGCCAGCACGACATGGTCAGCCATTTCCTGCACCGACGCGGGCGCCAGTGTGATCAGCTTGTAATCGCCGTGTCCGCCTCCTTTAACGGTTTGAAAATAGTCGGACTGACTGGGTTGGATCGTCCCCAGACCGGGACCGCCGCGCATCACATTCACGATCAATCCGGGCAATTCGCCACCTGCCATAAACGATATACCTTCCTGTTTCAGGCTGATACCCGGACTGGACGACGAGGTCATCACTCTTTTTCCGCAGGCAGCGCCGCCATACACCATATTGATTGCCGCTACTTCGCTTTCTGCTTGCAGGACAACCATACCCGTTGTCGTCCAAGGCATTTCTTCCATCAGCGTTTCCATGATTTCCGATTGCGGGGTAATAGGATATCCAAAATATCCGTCCGCTCCATACCGGATCGCAGCCAACGCAATAGCTTCGTTGCCCTTCAATAATTTTATTTCTTCTGTCATTGATAGCACATTTCTTGTTACGGAAGGCAAAGGTACAACTTTTTCCGAAAACAACAATGTAGAAATGGAAAAACCTTGTAATATAGCTTTGAAAAATGCTTTTTTGTGAAAAAACGCTGCACACAAGTTATTGATTGCCGAGTTCTGAAAAAAAACACAGACATTCATTGCGAATATCTGTGTTTCGACAAAAAGATGAAGGGCTTTTTTAGCCCAAAAATCCCAGCAGTACGCCTGCCGCCACTGCCGAGCCAATCACGCCTGCGACATTCGGTCCCATAGCGTGCATTAGCAGGTAGTTGGTCGGATCGTACTCCAAACCTACTGTTTGCGAAATCCGCGCCGAGTCGGGAACGGCTGATACGCCTGAATTACCGATGAGCGGATTGATTTTATTATTTTTCCCCAGAAATAAGTTGAAAAATTTAACGAACAGTATGCCGGCGGCTGTCGCAATGACAAACGACAAAGCTCCCAAAGCGAATATTTTCACCGATGCCAATGTCAAAAATTGCGTTGCTTGCGTAGAGGCGCCTACCGTAACACCCAACAAAATCGTAACAATGTCGATCAGCGGACCGCGAGCTGTTTCTGCTAATCGGCGGGTTACGCCCGATTCTTTCAGCAGGTTGCCGAAAAACAACATACCGAGCAGGGGAAGTCCCGAAGGCACAAGAAAACAGGTCAGCAACAAACCAAAAATCGGAAACATGATTTTTTCGGTCTGCGACACCACACGAGGCGGTTTCATACGGATCAGACGTTCCTTTTTTGTAGTCAGCAAACGCATCACTGGTGGTTGAATCACAGGTACTAACGCCATATATGAATATGCCGAAATAGCGATTGCTCCCATCAGATTTGGCGCCAATTTAGAGGAGAGGAAGATAGCCGTCGGACCGTCGGCGCCGCCGATAATCCCGATAGCGCCTGCCTGATTCGGTTCAAAACCCATTGTGAGGGCGATGATATATGCGCCGAAAATCCCGAATTGAGCTGCGGCTCCTATCAACATCAGTTTCGGATTAGAAATCAATGCCGAGAAGTCGGTCATTGCTCCGATTCCCAGAAAGATGAGCGGAGGATACCAGCCTGACGTAACGCCCTGATAAAGCGTGTTTAAGACCGAACCCTGCTCGTAAATACCCAGCTGCAAACCGGCGTCCTTGAAAGGAATATTGCCGATCAGAATACCGAATCCGATGGGTATCAACAACATTGGTTCAAATTCTTTTGCGATTGCCAAATAAATAAACAGCAAACCTACAAACAGCATGATGATGTGTCCCCAAGTGAAATTGGCAAATGCAGTATATGTCCAGAATGTGGCGAGATTATCGCCTAAAAATGAAAGAAAATCCATAATGTTATTCTATTACCAATAATTCGGCGCCTTCGAGTACGGAATCGCCTTTATTTACTTTAATTTCTTTCACTGTTCCGTCACGGTCGGCATTGATAACGTTTTCCATTTTCATGGCTTCCAAAATGAGCAGTTTTTGCCCTTTTTTGACCGTATCGCCCGATTTGCAGAAGACATCCAAAATCACTCCGGGCAGCGGAGAACGCAGTGCGTTTGCCACCGAAACCTGTACCGGACGGCTGACTTGTGTCGCCGGTTGTGCCGGACGAGTGCGGTTGATCGTTACCACTTGTGTTTTAGTGGGTTTATTCATTTCCACTTTGTAAGGCGTACCGTTCACTTCCACATCGGCGATGGTATCCTCGATCTTGTTTATAACTACTTTATAAACACTGCCATTGATTGTATATTTGAAACTTTTCATGATGAATTATTTTTTTATCGGGGTTTCTCTTAATGTATAAATCTTTGAACTCCAAGGCGAATAGCTGCTGACCGACCGTTTGATGGTCAGTATCGTATGCTCTTCGTCGTGCAATTCGGTTGCTTCGTATATTGCCATCGCAATCGCGGCGTACATATCGCCCGACTGTTGCGCAATGCCTTTCGCCTCTTCTTTCGACAAGCCCGATGCTTTCATTGCCCGCCGATGACTGCTGTACACTGCGATATTGCCGATCAATTTGAAGATCAGAAAGAGCAGCAACAGACCTGAGAATACTACTCCCATCGCGGTCAGTGTCATACCGGCGCCTTGGGCGTCGTTTTCTTTGAAGTTTTCGATTTTTTCGTTGGTGTCCAATATTTTATTATTGGAACTGGGCGTAACATAACGTCCATCGGCAACCGTATCATCGAAATATACCCACAACTGACTGCCGTCTTTGTAGCGCGAATTCAAGCGAATGGCTTCGTCTAATTTCGCCTGCGTCCAGCCATCTTCTACCAATCCGTAACTGCGGTTGGGAAGATTTCCGGCGGGAACCGTAACTTCGTCAATCAAGGTATGTCCATCGGAATCGTAGAGCGCAATATAATTTTCGCCGATCGAATCCAAAGCAAAATTCAGGTGAAACGTACCTCGTGAATGTTGTCCGTCCGCCCAAAACAAAATATGTTGCCAAGGGCTGATTTTTGTCAGCACATCGCCTTTGGGAATCATGTATTTTTTTGGATTCGACGGATCGTTGGTCAGATAGCAACCTGCTATATTGACTGTTCCGGGCGATGCATTATATATTTCAATCCAAGGCGATTTATTTCCGTAATCATCCTGATAATTATCTTGATTGATGACAAGTATTTCATTGATTTTCAAGGAACTTGTCCGTTGTGCATCTGCTCCGATAGCAGCGAATAATAACAATCCTATGAATATTAGTCTTTGTCTCATTGTTTAATTATGCTTTAATTATCAAATTACAAAGGCAGATTATCGTGTTTTTTCGCCGGATTGGTCTGCTTTTTGGTCGCCAACTGTTGCAGAGCGCGAATAATGCGGAAACGGGTATTGCGGGGTTCGATAACGTCGTCGATATAACCGTATTTTGCTGCATTATAAGGATTTGCGAATGCCTTTGTGTATTCGGCTTCGCGTTCGGCCAACACTTTTGCGGGATCGTCCGATTCTTTTGCTTCTTTCGCATAAAGCACTTCCACAGCGCCTGCACCGCCCATCACGGCAATCTCGGC
>JAISUM010000008.1 GCA_031272095.1 Candidatus Symbiothrix sp.
AAAAACATTGCTCCCGCTAAAATCTTCTTTACATTCATTTGCATAATGATTTTTTTAAACCGTTTATGTGTGTTAATTTTTTTTCACGCCGCAAATTTACGCGCCATTTTTAAGACTTAAAAACGGTTTTAAGTGAGCGGTTAAAAAAACAGGGGCGAACGGTTAAAAAAATTCTCGCCGACCCGATTCAGAGATTTTCAAGGCAGCGACGCGAAACGCAAAACTCGTATTTTCCGGCAATTTTCAGGCTACGCGCTTTGCGGTTGAGATGGGTTTTATAGTTGCTGTTGATCAGACAAGAGCGATGGATTTGCACAAAACAATCCGGCAAAACGGCGCCGATCTCAGTGATTTTTCCGTGAGCCATCTTGATGATTTTGTCGGTCAGATAAATGTTCAGGCGGTCGTATCCGGCTGTTTCGATGGCGCAAATCTCGGATGGCAACAGGAAATGTTGCAGCCCGTTGTCAAATTCGATTTTCTGTTCCGCTACAGTCGGCTGATTTGTCGCGATGAGTTGCTCTTCGATTTTTCGCAACTTTTTTCTATGCCGTGTAATGAGCCGGACAACCACTGCGGCAATCACGACAAGCAGCAACGCGGCAACAATATGCTCTGCCTGTTGCCATTGTTTGGCTTTTTGCAACTCCTGTTCCTGCGTCAGCAACTGCGTTTCGCGCTCGATTTCTGCAAGTTGATTTTCTGCGAATTTGGCTCGCTGCGCTTTTTCGATTTCGTTTGCCTGATGAATATAATTTAAGGCTGCTTGCGGGCAGTTCAGGGCTTTTTCCGTTTCGGACAGCAGTTTATAAAAAGCAAGTTTGTGGTTGGCGATTTCGTCTTCGTAGAGTCTGACCGTATTTTCTGCAAGCATTGTTAAACCTTTCAGGCAAAGCATTTTGGCAGCCGACAGATTGCCTTTGCGGAATTGAATCATTGCCTTGTTGTATTGCGTCAATGCTTGCAAAAACAGATCATTAAAAATATTGATCGAATCGGCTTTGGAAATATATTTTTCCAACAGTTCAAAATCAATATTCTTATTCTGTTCCAAAACGGAATTGACAAAATTGGCGTAGGAGATAATCACATTCGGACGTCCCAGTAGTATCGAATGCTGCCGGATTAATGCTTCCAACAGACCGATTTCCTGCTGCCGAATTTGCACGATGGTATCCAAATAGATAGCGTCGTTATGGTTCTCATTCCGCAATTCATAATAACTGCCCAAATATTGCAGATACAGATAGTGATTTTCGGGAAGCGTTTGCGCAATCGGCGCCATTTTGTCGAGCGCTTTTTTCATCATTTTGGTATTTTTGCTCTGATAGGCGTCATATACAAACAGCGAATAAGTATTGAAAAGCGGATAAGGCATATTCAATTTTTCGTAATACTCCGCAGCTTTCTTCAACAATTCAAAGGTATAGGTTTTTGAATGTTTTTGAAACAAATAGCCATAATATCCCATTTTATAATGAAATTTTGCCAACGAACGCAGGTCTTTTACCTTATCTATATAGACCGACGCCGAATCGAGATAGGCAAAGCATGCGTCCATATCGTTTTCGAGTTGTTTTCTTTGTGCAATATCACACATCAGTAATACGGCGCAATCTTTTTTTTGCATCTGTTTTGCTTCCTGCAAAAACGGCAGATAGAGCCGATAAAATTGCGCCGAATCAGCCAATATCAGTTCCGATTGAACCTCCTTGATCAATGCGAATTTCTGATCCGGCGAAACTGTTTTATCCATCGTTACGGCGTAAAGAGAATCGTAAGTCAGCCCGTTGTCGTTCAGGAAGACGGCAGGCTGACTTTTGGCGGCAACAGAAAAAATGCAAAACGCCGTGAGAAATAAAAATTTTCCGTACCTTTGCATTTTTTCAAAACATAAAGAGGGTGGGCGGGTTATGTGATGGAGGTGTGTGTGTGTGTGTGTGTGTGTGTGTGTGTGTTTAACAAAAAAGCTGATACCGCCAAATTTTGGACGTTAAAAAACTCAAATACAGCAAAAAATGGTTGTTCTCTCATTTTCTCACCTCCTTTATAAATTCATACAGATCGGTTTCTTTGATATTGACGTCCGGATAGCGGATGGTGAGATAATCCGTGAGCAGCTCGATCAGGTCGGCGACCGGCAGATCGATATAGGGCGCGACAAAATCACAAAATTCGATGGCAGGGAGCAGGGTGATGGTCGTGCTGTCGGCGGTAACGAACTGTTGCCGCTCTGCCGAAAGGCTGAAAAAGACCTTCGATTTGGAGCGTTGCTCTTCAAATTCCTGCTGTCCGCGTATGGACAGGCGGCGCGTGTCGGTAACATAACTCAAAAAAGTGCTTTTGTCGGCTTGATTCATCAAAGCCGTGGTCAAGGTCTTGATCTTGCCGCTCGAGATGTCTAATGCTTTCAAAATCTGATTTGGAGAACTCCAATGGATGGAGTCGGTCGGCGCGAAGAAATCGCCTTCCTGACAGCTGCGCCCGGCGATTTCTACCGGCGACGGAGTGAGCAACAAGATTTTCAGCGTTTTTTCTTGCGCCGAAACGTTCAAATGACAGACGAAGAATATCGCTGCCGTAACCATCATTTTAAAACTAATTTTTCTTTCCATTTTTAATCAATTTATAGAGGTTAATAATTATTTCTAACAGGGCGAAATATCCCGACCAGAGGAATATTTCAACAAATCTGCCACAAAAATAATAACATAAAATGCTAAATCCAAGCAATATCACCGAAAAGCCGATGAGTGACAAGATAAAACGTATGACTTCGCTGTTTCGTATGACTTTCCATTTGATCAGGTCACCGAGTTTCTTGAAGCTCAATATCGTCATAACACAAAAGAAGGCGAAAAGCAGTATCCACAAGCCGAAAGGCACTATCAGGCGTCGGTCGTTCAACATTCGGTAGGCGTTGTAATTGATGAGGACGCCGGGCATTTGTCCGTCGGTGGTAGAGTGGATGTCGTATTCGGTCAGGTCGCCGATCAGGATGATTTTGTTTTTGAACAGCGTTTGCGTTTCGTTCAGGCGGATCAATTCCAAGAGGTCGGCGCCGAGATTGATAAAGTTTTTATAGCCTTCTTCGTTGTATTCGTCGGGCATTTCCGCCGTAAAGTCGAGAATGGCGCTGTTGGTCGCCGGAGCGTTGTGCATCGTGTAGCCACCCCACCATTGTTTTTTAAAGCTTCCGCCGGTCTGTTCCTGCCAGATAAAGAGCGGGATGCTGGGCTGACCGTGTTGCAGAAACTGATATTTCAGCAGTGCGTCTTCGATGATGTTGGTTGTGTAGTCGGCGTAAGCAGCCTTGTGGCGGATGTTTTCCGGCAGCGGTTTGCCTTTTTCGTGCATCGGCACCACAATACGCGGCATCGTGGCAATCAGCGCAAACAGCGAATCGTCGGCAGCGCTTTTGAGCGACGAATCGAAAAAGACGTCGCAAACGATGTATTGATAGATAGTGTCTTTGGACAGAAAAGAGAACAGTTCGAGCAGTTTGCTTCGGTCGGTAATGTCTATTTTCCCCGCAGGCAGTCCGCGCTCGTCGTAATAATCAATCAACTGCTTGTCGTAAGCCACATTGACAAGCAAGACATCGTCGGATACGGGATGTTGCATTCCCGACAGCCCCTTTTTCACCGCATAAAACTTGCGGATAAAACCCGATTCGTCGGAAAGCGTGAATGGCAAATTCCATAAGGAATAACAAATCGCCACCAACACCAACGAATGTACGATCGTAAAAACATAATATTTTTTTTTCATATCTATATTTTTTATATATTAACCACTAATCACTAATCACTAACCACTAACCACTATTAATCCATCATTACAAACGCTGCCCAATAATAGGGTGAGACATATTTTTCGCGCACCTTTTGCCGAGCGATTTTGAACGCCTGCTGTTTGGGATTGCCGTTCAGCCACTCCTGATAAAAGGTGGTCATCAGTTCCGACGTCGCATCGTCAGGCACTTTCCAGAGGCTCATAATCAGCGATTCGACGCCTGCCAATTTGAAAGCGCGTTGCAAGCCGAAGACGCCTTCGCTGTTTTTGACGTCGCCCAGACCGGTTTCGCATGCCGACAAGACCACCAACTTGGTCTTTGTCAGGTTCAGGCGAGAGATCTCGTCGGAGGTCAGGATGCCGTCTTCGATGCCGTCTTCCATAATATATTCTTTGGCGAGCCATTGATTGTTGGCGCCCGACATAATCAAACCCGAACGCAAGAGCGGATTGTCGAAGGGTTTTTCTTTGGAGCCGCCGAGCCGTTGCACAATGTCTTCGACTGCCTTATTTTCGACGTCGGGCAGGAAAAAACCGTGCGTAGCAAGGTGGATGACGCCGGTTTGCGTGCCGGTCAGGTGTTTGAACGATTCCTCGTTGCCCTTGCTTTCGGTGTAATATTCGTGCGGGATCCGATGTGTTTTGAGCGAGGCGACGATCTGTTCCGTTTCGGCTTTGGTGCCGGTCAGGTATTTCCATTCGGCAAAGCCGCCGCGCAGGGTAGAGTCGGGCAATTCGGCGTCGCGTTTCAGAAAGCGGTCGATGAAGCGGCTGTGCTGACTGTCGGAGGATTGATAGCGCTTCGCCTCGGCGATCATCTCTGTTTGTTTGAGGTCGTAGGTCAGCCCGCCATAGACGACGGTTGTATCTTGCGGCGCTCGGTCGGCAATTTCTTGTTTCAGTCGCGCAATTTCGCGGGTACTCGACACGAGTTGCAGGTTGTATTTATCCGATAGTAGAGAGGTGGCGTACCGCGTCTCTATATTATCGTCCATCGGCAATGCGGCAAAGGCGATCTTGTGCAACAAACCCGAAGGCGAATAGTACACCGTTTTGACGCCAGACAGTTCTTTCTCTATCGCCTGCCAAGTCAATTGATAGAGTTTGCGTCCTTTGTCGGTGTAGAGCGTTTCGGTTTGTGTCTGCATATCGGCGCTTTCTGCGTGCAAGACGGCTTGTAATTCTTGTTGTTCGCAGAGCGGGATCCAGACCGGATCAGCTGTTTCGGGACGCAACACCATTACCGCATATATCGTCCGGTGCGTCCAACCCCTGTCGTAGAGACGGAAATGCACAAATTCTATTGCCGCTTCGTTGGCTTGGAGTTGCTTTTGAACGTTTTGCCACGTCATCGAGAGGTCGGCTTTCATGTTGCGATAGGCAGAGGAGGCGAAAGTGATGGCTTTGTCGAGGCTGTCGGCACGGGCTTGCAAAGTTTCGACATATTCTTTTTGATAATCGGTTTTTTGCTGCAAGACGCCGATTTCTTTGCGCAGTTCGCCGAGCTGTTCATACTGCCCGATCAGTTGCGGATTGCCCGACGAATAAATAGCGTCGCGAATATCGTTGGACGTCCGCAGCAGCAAACCTTTGGTGAACAATGCGTTGTTGTAGTTCATATCATTTGCCTGCGACAGGGAAGAAAAATGCGACAGCGAATAAGCTGTGATAAAGGTTTTTTCTTGTGTATTCCAATATTGATTGCGCTGTGTTTCAGACATAAACGAGAAATTCTGACTCATGTTGTAGCTGATAATTGCGCAGACTTCCTGCATATATTGGATAGCTTTGGTGTAGATGCCGAGCCGTTTATAGAGTTCGCCGAGATTGTTCAGGGTGGTGGCATAATCGGGGTGCGACTTTCCGAGCGTGCGTTCCTGAATTGTTTTTGCTTCCAAATAATATTTTTCTGCTGTCAGATAGTCGCCCCTGTTCTGATAAAATTCGCCGAGCGTATTGAGCGTAACCGCATAGTCCGAATGGTCTTTGCCGAGTGTCTTCTCACGAATACTTCTGACTTCCAAATAGTATTGTTCGGCTTGGCTGTTGTCGCCCATATTTTGATAAAGCGAACCGAGATTGTTCAGGGTAACGGCATAGTCGGGATGCGCCTTGCCGAGTGTGCGTTCCTGAATTGTTTTCGTCTCCAAATAATACTGTTCCGCTTGCAGATAATCGCCTTTGTTTTGATACATCAAACCCAGATTGCCCAAGATCGTAACATAAGAAGGATGCTCTTTGCCGAGCGTCTTTTCTCTGATGTTTTTTGCATCCAAATAGTACTGTTCCATTTTGGCGTAATCGCCGATTTTGTAATACAAGCCGCCCAGATTGTTTAATATGATGGCATAATCGGGATGATTTTTGCCGAGTGTTTTCTCCTGAATATTTTTTGTTTCCAAATAATATTGTTCGGCTTTGGTATAATCGCCGATTTTATAGTACAGTCCGCCCAAATCGTTCAATGTTGTTGCATAATCGGGATGTTCCTTGTCGAGCGTCTTGTCTTTGATTTGTTTTGCATACAGATAATATTGTTCCGCTTTGGTGTAATCGCCGATCTTGTAATACAGCCCGCCCAGATGGTTCAGCGTAACGGCATAATCGGGATGCGCTGTGCCGAGTGTGCGTTCCTGAATTTGTTTTGCCTCCAAATACAGCTGTTCGGCTTGTGCGTAATTGCCTTGTTTGTAATAGAGTGCGCCGCGATGGTTCAGCGTGATGGCATAATCGGGATGCGCTTGCTTGTCCGTCTGCTCTTTGATTTGTTTTGCCTCATCATAGTACAGTTCGGCTTGTGTGTAATTGCCCATATTTTGATAGAGCGAGCCGAGATTGTTTAAGATCGAAATATAAGAGATATGTTCTTTGCCGAGCGTTGTTTCTCTGATCCGTTTGGTTTCCAAATAGTATTGTTCGGCTTTGGCATAGTCGCCGGTAATCTGATAGAGCGAGCCGAGATTGTTCAGGGTGATGGCATAATTCGGATGCTCTTTGCCGATTGTTTGCTCCTGAATCTGTTTCGTTTCCGAATAAAACTGTTCGGCTTTGGCGTAGTCGCCCATATTTTGATACATCAGACCCAGATTGTTCAAGATAGAAATATTGGAAGGATGTTCCTTTCCGAGCGTGCGTTCCTGAATGTTTTTTGCTTCCAAATAGCACGCTTCCATTTTGGTGTAGTCGCCCATTTTGTAATACACAGCGCCGAGATTGTTTAAGGTCGTCGCATAATCGGGATGCGCTTTGCCTATCGTCTGTTCCTGAATCAGTTTTGTTTCGATATAGTAGTGTTCGGCTTGGGCATAATCGCCTGTTTTGTAGTACAATCCGCCGAGATTGTTCAACGTAACAGCATAATTCGGATGGTTTTTGCCGATCGTTTGTTCTTGTGTGGCTTTGGTTTCCAAGAGTTGCCGTTCTGTTGCGCTGTCGTCGTTTTGCGCGTGCGTCGCCCAAACATTTAACACAATCAAAGCTATCGTCAGACTGATCTTGCAGCGTAACGCTCGGTTTTTTTGAAGGCGGGAGTGTAACGCCTTGAAAAACGATAATATAGTCGGCGAATCGTTCATCCCTTTTTTGTGAATTAAAAACGGAGGCAAAGGTACAAATTTTTTAGTTTGAATGGTAATTTTAAGGTAATTTTTTTCTACCTTTGCTATCTCAATCATTCGCTAATGAAACATTGCTTACAGATCGTATTATTTTTGTGCCTGTGCAGTCCGCTGGCGGCGCAAATCAAGACCGGCGCCGAATTGACCGAAGAATATTTCCCGATGCTGCGCGACCGGCAGATCGGCGTTTTCACCAATCACACCGGCAGGATTGGCGCGACACATCTTGTTGATAGTTTGATGCGGGCAGGTTTTCGGATTGTCAGCGTTTTTGCGCCCGAACACGGGTTCAGGGGCGACGCCGACGCCGGAGAAAAAATCGAAGACGGCTGCGATTCGTTGACCGGTATTCCGGTGATTTCGCTCTACAAATACAAAACAGGCAAACCGACGCCCGCACAGCTCGCCAAAATCGACCTGCTGCTGGTGGATATTCAGGACGTCGGATTACGATTTTACACCTATTACATCACGCTTTTTCATCTGATGGACGCCTGCGCCGAACAGGGCAAGCCGGTGCTGCTGCTCGACCGCCCCAATCCCAATGGCTTTTATGTCGATGGTCCGATCTTAGATATGAAATACAAATCGGGCGTGGGCTGGCTGCCGATTCCGGTGGTGCATGGCATGACTTTGGGCGAATTGGCGCAAATGATCAACGGCGAGCAATGGTTGCCCCAACAGCGAAAATGCCGTCTGACGGTGATCCCGTGCCGCAATTATACGCACCAATCGCTCTACGATTTGCCGCTGCCGCCGTCGCCGAACCTGCCGAATATGAAGTCGGTCTATCTCTATCCCTCGCTCTGTCTGATGGAAGGCACGGTGTTGAGCGTCGGGCGCGGCACCGATTTCCCGTTTCAGGTCTATGGACATCCCGAAATGCAGAACTGCATTTTCTATTTTCAACCAAGCACTCGTGCAGGCGCCAAAAATCCACTCTATGCCGACCGGACGTGTTGGGGCGTGGATTTGCGCCGCTATCCCGATGATTATATCCGGCAACACGGACTTGATTTGCACTATCTGATCGACGCTTACCGGCGCATGAACATCGGTAAAGCTTTTTTCAAGCCATTTTTCCGCAATCTGATCGGCGTCGATTATGTGCAAACGATGATCGAAGAAGGCAAATCGGCGCAGGAAATCAAACAGCAGTGGCAAGCCGACGTCGCGCTTTTTATCGAACAGCGCCGCCCCTATTTGCTCTATGCAGAATAAATGGCACAATCATTGCAACTATCAAATAGAAATTTATTAAATGACAAATTAGCATACATTGCACATGGATATTTTACTTGACAATGCTCCTCTGAATTTAGATGATTTGGGCAAAGAAATGCCCGTTTTGGCGCTGAAAAATATGTTGTTTTTCCCCGGAATAGCCACTCCAATCAATATCGCACGGTCAAAATCGCTGAAATTGATCGACGACATCCAACAGGGAAAGAGTTGGATCGGCGTTTTCTGCCAAAAAGACACACAGACAGACGATCCTGATTTCGACGACCTGTTTCCCGTCGGTTTGGTCGCCAATATTTTGAACGTCCAACAGGAAGAAAACGATACGATCACCGTCTTGGTGATTGCCGCCGAGCGTGTGAAATTGGAGAGTATCACCGCCACCGAACCCTATCTGAAAGGCACCTTCAGTCTGTTGCCGACCATCGAAGACAATACCCCCGAAACCCAGACAGAAATACAGCAACTGCGCGACATCATCAAAGAAAAAACGCTCAAGATCTTGGCGTCAAAAATTGTGATGCCCGATTTTGTGATAGCGTCGCTGCAACGGTCAAACGACTACAACTACCTGTCGAATCTCGCGCTGACGTCGGTGGACGCCGACATCGAAAAAAAGCAGGCAGTCTTGGCGTGCAACCATCTGAAAGACCGCTATACAATGCTGCTGTCGCTGCTCGACCACGATTATCAATTAGTGGAAATCAAAGAATCTATCCGCAAAAAAACGCAAGTCGATATCGACAAACAACAACGCGAATACTTCCTGCAACAGGAAATGAAAAATATTCAGGAAGCGCTCGGCGGCAATATCCACGATATCGATTTGAAAGATATTAAAGAAAAAGCCGCCAAAATCAGTTTCACCCCCGAACAGCGCAAAACCTTTGACAAAGAGCTGAAAATGCTCGAACATTTGCATCCCCATTCGCCCGACTATTCGACGCAAATGACTTATATTCAGAACATTCTATCACTGCCTTGGAACAATTATACGCAAGATAATTTCAATCTGAACAAAGCCAAACAGATATTAGACAAAGAACATTTCGGCATGGAAAAAGTGAAGGAACGTATCCTCGAACATTTGGCGGTGCTGAAACTGAAAGGCGATATGAAAGCGCCGATTTTGTGCCTCTATGGACCGCCGGGCGTGGGCAAAACCTCACTTGGAAAATCTGTCGCCGACGCCATCAACCGGAAATATATCCGTATGTCGCTGGGCGGACTGCACGACGAAGCCGAAATTCGCGGACACCGCCGCACCTACATCGCCGCTATGCCCGGACGTATCATCCAGAGTATTCAGAAAGCAGGATCGGCAAATCCGGTCATCATTTTGGATGAGATCGACAAAGTCAACCACTCGCATCAGGGCGACCCCGCAGCCGCTTTGCTCGAAGTCTTGGATCCCGAACAAAATTTCGCCTTCCACGACAACTATTTGGATATGGATTTCGACCTCTCGAAAATCCTCTTTATCGCCACCGCCAACTCCCTGAACAATATCTCACAACCGCTGTTAGACCGTATGGAACTGATCAATATCAGCGGCTATATTATGGAGGAAAAACTGAAAATCGCGGCAAAACACCTGCTACCGACACAAATGGACAGACACGGAGTCGCCAAAAAACAATTCGATATTCCGAAAAAAACAATGGAGGCAATCATCGAATCTTATACCCGCGAATCGGGCGTGCGCGAACTGAATAAAAAACTCGCTACCATTATGCGGAAAATAGCCCGCGCCATCGCCGCCGAAACCGATTATCCCAAAAAATTGCAAGTCAGCGATTTGAAAGAATTTCTCGGCGCCGTCGAATACACCAAAGAGCGCTACGAAGGCAACGAATATGCGGGCGTCGTAACCGGTCTGGCTTGGACGGCTGTCGGCGGCGAAATCCTGCTGATAGAAGTCAGCCTCAGCAAAGGCAAAGATCCCAAACTGACTTTGACCGGCAATCTGGGCGACGTGATGAAAGAATCTGCCGTTTTGTCATTAGAATATATCAAATCACATGCCACGCAGTGGAACATCCCCGACGAGGTGTTCTCCAAATGGAACGTGCATATTCATGTGCCGGAAGGCGCTATCCCCAAAGACGGTCCGAGCGCCGGTATCACCATGACCACCGCGCTGGTTTCGGCATTCACCCAACGAAAAGTCAAACCCCTGATCGCAATGACCGGCGAAATGACGTTGCGCGGACGTGTCCTGCCCGTCGGCGGTATCAAAGAAAAAATCTTGGCAGCCAAACGCGCCGGTATCAAAGAAATTATTTTAAGCCACGAAAACAAACGCAATATCGAAGAAATCAACGAGATCTACCTGCAAGGCTTGCAGTTTCATTATGTGAAAGATATCAGCGAAGTGTTGAACATTGCGCTCCTGCCCGAAAAAGTGGAGGGCGCAGTTGAAATTGTATAAACTTGTGGCACTGATTTTCAACATCCAGCGATTTTCCATTCACGATGGCGACGGCATCCGTACCACCGTCTTCTTTAAGGGCTGTCCGCTTGCCTGCGCATGGTGCCACAATCCCGAAGGCAGAAGTTTTACGGCGGAAACGTGGCAAACAGCAGACGGCAAATACGAAATCGTCGGCAAAAACTATACCGTCAAACAACTGCTGAAAGAATTAGAAAAAGACCGGATTTTTTACGAACAGTCGGGCGGCGGCGTAACGCTTTCGGGCGGCGAAACGCTGGCGCAAAACATGGATTTCGTAACGGAATTGGTCGCCGCACTGCACAAAAGCGGCATCTCGGTAGGCATCGACACCTGCGGCTATTGCGATTTCGGCAATTTTGAACGGGTGTTGCCCTATACCGATTTTTTCCTCTACGATCTGAAAATCTTCGACGACCGCCTGCATCAAACGTTCACCGGCGTCTCCAACCGACTGATTTTAGAAAACCTGAAAAAACTTGCCCGCTACAAAGCGCGTATCATCTTGCGGCTCATTCTGCTCGAAGGGGTCAATGCCTCCGACGAACACATCATCGCCATCCTCAATTTTCTGATGCAAAATGATATTCATCCCGAACGCATAGACCTGTTACCCTATCACCGCTTGGGCAGCGACAAACACCAACGGCTGCAAACACCAACCCCCGCACAAGTCTTCTCTGCCCCCACTAACGAGCGAATAGAAGCTATCAGAAACCTGTTAGGTCTTTTCGTCTGAACTGTGATTGTCTGAACCTTGATTCTCATAAGATTTACTTGATTACCTTGATGAATGACCGCGTCATTCCGCGCTTGACGCGGGATCCCCTGCAAAAACCAAAATCAGATTTTCCGCCGTCATTGCCTCCCGTGTTTGATGGTAGACCTTTTAAATTTTTAACTACAAACGTTAAATAACGATAAATAATAATACTATGTATTGCATAGTATTATTATTCTTCTTACCTTTGCGGCGGACTTTTAAAATAAACAAGAATATATGAATACCGATAACGTAAAATCGCAGATGCGCAAAGGCATTTTGGAATATTGCATTTTGCTGATATTAAACAATGAACCGGCTTATGCACCGGATATTATTCGCATCCTGCAAGAGGCAAAACTGATTGTCGTCGAAGGTACTTTGTACCCGCTGCTGACGCGCCTGAAAAATATGGAACTGTTGAGTTATCAGTGGATTGAATCGACCCAGGGACCGCCCCGCAAATATTACAAACTGACCGACGCCGGTTTGAGTTTTCTGAAAGACTTGGAAACAGCATGGCAAGAAATAACGGAAACAATCAATCATCTAAAAATATACAATAAGCAATGAAAAAAACAGTAACAGTCAATCTCAATGGCAGCGTGTTCACTATCGATGAAGATGCGTATCTTTTATTGGATAAATATCTGAAGAATCTGCGTATCTGCTTTCAAAAAGAAGAAGGTTCGGCAGAAATTTTAGCGGATTTTGAGGCGCGAATCGAAGAGTTGTTCAGCGCTCGGCTACGGCTGGGCTACAGTGTGATTACCATCGACGACGTGGAAAAAGTAATGGCACAGGTAGGCCGTCCCGATGAATTCGGAACTCAGGAATCCGAGGAATCCGACGCCCATGTCAATGAACCGACAGGCGATGCGAAGCGAAAATTTTTCCGCAACCCCGACGACAGAATGTTTGGCGGCGTCTGTTCGGGGATGGCAGCTTACTTTAAATGGGATGTAACCGCCGTCCGCATCATTCTCGTGATCTTGGCGCTCTTGCCAATAGTGTCGTTTCCATGGATCATTTTAGCATATTTGATTGTATGGATCGTAACGCCAGAAGCCAAAACGGTCGCCCAGAAATTGGAGATGCAGGGCAAAGCCGTTACGGTCGAGAACATCGGAAAAACCATCTCGGCGGGCATCGAAGAAGTCAGCGCAACGGTCAAAAACAGCGGTTGTCTGAAGAGCGTGGTAGAGATCATCGTCGCATTTATGAAAATCTGTTTGGTCGGCGTCGGGCTGATCGTCGGGATTCCGCTATTATTTCTGTTGTTTATTGTAATCGTCGTGATGATCGCGGTGGTTTGCGGTTTCGGATGGGACTTCTCGTGGCTGCCCTTCACATGGTTTGAATCGAATGTGATTTCGATTGCCGTTTTTTCCGCTTGTCTCGTACTCGCCTTGCCGGTCATCGCGTTGCTGTACGCGATCGCCTCTTATTGTTTCAAATGGAAACCGGTCAATAAATGGGTGAAATGGAGCGGAATTATTATCTGGTTCATCGCTTTGGCGTCGCTGATTATTTCGGGGACGCAGATTCCTTTTCGTTCGATGATTCGCGATCTCGACTGGCATTATGAATACAATATTCGGCACGACTACAGCGATGCCGTTTACGGAAACGGTACGATGGGCGATCGCGAGGATATTTTTCCCGCCATCCGGCATCTGATTATCGAGGACTTGGTGATGCAGTTGAATATTGAACAAACGAAAGGCGATTCGACGGTGGTTGTCATCAATGGCGACAACAACCTCTTGCATCTTATCGAGGCAGAATATCAGTCCGACGGCAGTCTCCGTCTCGATGTACAGGAAAATACATGTATAGAGACAACTACCCCTTTGCTTGTCAGTATAAAAACGCCGGATTTACAAACTTTGAAACTCAAATCGGTGGAAGACGTGCGGATCGACCGCGCTTTTCGCAGCGACAAGTTGAGCATAAACATGGACGGCTTCGGCAAATTGACGGCTGACAGTCTGTATTGTCGCGATATCACCATCGGCATCAAAGGCATTTGCTCCGCCGAAGTGCAGGGACAAGCCCGGCAAGCTCGTTATACGGTACAGGGCGCGGGGTCGATACAAGCGCAGGAATTATCAGCCGATTCGGTCTATGCGCGGATTGACGGCGTTGGAGAAATCCAATGCGATCCGCGTAGCTATTTAGACGGCGCTGTGAAAGGAATGGGAAACATCTCCTATAAAAAAGAACCCGCACACAAAACGGTTTGGGTTACAGGTTTGGGAAAAATTAAACGTTATTAAAATAAAAGTCGGATTGTGGATTGGAATTCGTACCTTTGCAACAAAAATAAGATGATCAACGCTATCTCTTTTCCACAAGCCCGTTTTTTCGCCTTTTCCGGCGACATCCACGGTGAGTTTGAAACCATTGTGTATAAGTTGAATAACTATACCGATACGGTTCTGATCGTCTGTGGAGATATAGGAATGGGCTTTCATAGAGAAGAATATTATCACCTGACATTCAAAAAGTTAAACATGAAACTGTCGCGCAATAACAACCATCTTGTGATGTTTCGCGGCAATCACGATGATCCGGAATATTTCGACGGCAAATTCAAAAAATACCGCCATATTCATATTATTCCCGATTACACGATTGTGTCGGCGGCGGAAGTCAATGTCTTATGTGTCGGCGGCGCAGTGTCGATTGACCGACTCTACAGGCTCAATATGGAGCTGCGAGGCGGCAGAAAAACCTATTGGGGCGAGCGGGAATTGCCTTATTACGACGAAAAACAACTCGATGAAATCAATCGGCAGTATCCGAACAAAATTCGGATAGTTGCCACTCATACTTGCCCGTCGTTTGCCTATCCTACGACGAAACAGAATATTCAAGGCTGGCTGCAAGCCGATAGAGACTTGAACGAATTGGTTGATACGGAACGTAATGTGATGGACAAAATATTTGCCCGTTTGCAGCCCGCGCAATCCCATCTGACCGACTGGTATTACGGACATTTTCACGAGCATAAGTTTGAAAAGCATTTCGGCGTGAATTTCCGGCTCTGCGATTGCGGGGAGGTCAATGAGGTGCGGGATTGACGCGTCGCCTGTTCCTGTTCTCATATTATTGTTACGGTATTTCCTTTATTGATGCCGCTTTGCTTACAAAGAAGAACGTAATTTGCTATAATGGCGGCGATAACGCCCGATTCCGGTGTCGGCACGAAAAAAGATGGTGATTTCGTATTACCTTTCAAATGTCCTAATAAGGTCCTATATTAACTATTTGTATGTCAAGTATTTATGTAATTTTTTCTGCAAAAATGTCACATAAATGTCCTATATAATATGCCCCGCCGCAAACTAATAAGTGATAGAACTGACGGCGGAGTTTGAGAGGGAGTATTTGAGCGAAAGAGTAAGTCAGTACGACAGCAAATCTTTACCTCAATACATAAATTTGGCGGTAAAACTACTCAAAGCATTTATGGTTAGAATGTTGCGAAAAATGTTGAAAACTTTTTTAAGACAAATATTGTCGGTACAATAATTCTCCGTATCTTTGCAATCTAATTTAAATAGAATTTACACATAAATTCAAAGAAATCAAAAGTTTAGGCTTTGTTCCAACAATGCGTAAAGGACCGACAGGCATTGGTTATACGCTTGAAACCTTGCTGGGTATTGCCGAAAACAATGTTGCTCACCCCGATATTGATGGTGCAGAATTGAAAGCCCATAGAACAAAGGGCAATAGTTTGATTACGCTTTTTACATTCAACAATAAAGTATGGAAGATGCCGCCGTTGGAAGCCGTCAAAAAATATGGCAGTTTAGACAAAGACGGTAGAATCGGACTCTACTATACAATGTCCCTGAAACCGAATAGTGCCGGTCTTTTTCTTGATGTTCAAAAGGATGAAATTTCTGTTCGCCATATTTCAGGGGACATAATTGCTACTTGGCAACTGCAAACGTTGGCGGACAGGTTTATGCAAAAAATGCCTGCATTGCTTTTCGTTTCCACTTTTACCGAAGAACGCGCCGATGTTGAGTACTTCCATTATTACCGCGCGCAACTGATGAAAGGCACATCGCCCGAACTGCTTGCTGACCAATTCAAAGCAGAAAACATTTTAGTCGATTTGCGTTTGCACGACAAGGGAACAATGGCACGAAATCACGGCACAGGTTTTAGAACTTACGAAGATAAATTGCCGTTACTTTTTAATGAAATAAAGGATTTATAGATATGTATAAGGTTGTCAGAAACGAAAAATACGATTTTGCAGGGCAGTCATACTCAACAGTTTACCCGAATTTGCATAAATATCCGGCAACGATGTTACCGCAAATTGGTATTGAAATTCTTAAAGAATTAAATGTGAAGTCGGGGCGATTGCTTGACCCTTACTGTGGTTCGGGAAGTTCTTTTGCAAGCGGGTTGGAATGTGGAATTACCGAAATGCACGGTTTTGACATAAACCCTTTGGCTGTGTTAATTTCAAGCGTAAGATTTACCAAAATATCTGTGAATGAACTTATTGAAACAAAACAGGAATTTAGGAGTAATGTTTATGATTTTTTGAAGGACGAAAATAATATTAAAACATTAGAACATCCACAAATAACAAATATTGATTTCTGGTTTTCAAAAGAAGTAATCGACAATCTGACTGTTATTAAATATTTTATTGATAAAATACAGAACAAACACATTAGACGGTTTTTCTTAATTCCATTTTCTGAAACGGTGCGTGAATGTTCTTATACAAGGAATAACGAATTTAAGTTATTCCGAATGAAA
>JAISUM010000063.1 GCA_031272095.1 Candidatus Symbiothrix sp.
GCTCTAAACGCTTTGATCTTGGCATTGAAAGATTCAGCAGAAGCATTTGTACTTCTGTTGACAAAGAAGTTGAGAATCTCCTCGTGATGTTCATAAACCGTAGCAGCGATTGTATTGAAAGATTTGAACTCAGCATCGGCGACTTTGTTGTACCACTTGGCCAGCGAGAGCCGGGCTCCTGCTTTTATGCTGTTTTTATTATAAATCATCCTCAGGGAGTGAGTCAGGGAAAAGCCCTGTTTGATGTCAGGATATTCCCTGAAGAGTATTTTTGAGCGCAGTTTCTGGGATTCCGACCATTTATCGGGGGATTTGAACAGCAGGTACCGGCTGCGGGCAAGCAATTGCTTGCGTGTGTCTCCATTTTCAAAGATAGCGGGAATGTAATCCCTGCCGTCAAGTTTGGCATTTTCTTTGGCATCAGTTTCTTCGTTTATGGCATTCCAGCGGTGCGCGATACGCATCTCCTGCAGGGCATCAAAAGCAAGCCTTTGGACATGAAAACGGTCGATGACCCTTGAGGCTTTCGGGAAACAGTGCCGGACGATCTTGCGCATCGATTCCGACATGTCCAGTGTTACTTCTTCTACGGCATTCAGCAGAGGATCCGCTATCCTGTCAAGTACACCCATCACATCTTCGGTCTTTGTGCCCTTCACGATGGCTATAAGGGCTCCCTTACGACCTTTGGCTGCCTTGTTGGTCAGGATGGTATAGAGTTCGCCATTGGACAGGGAAGTCTCGTCGATGCTCAGCTGCGTACCCATATTCTCCGGAAACAGAAGCCACTTGTCGGCATGTTCCTGCTGTTCCCATTCCCGATACCTGCTCAAATGTTCCTTGTAGTGTCGTTCCAACTGTTCCCCATCGACTTGGTAATATCGCTCAAGGGTTTTGGCCGGTATGGGGAGCGTATCCAAACACTCCTTTTAAAAAAGCCGCGAAACTCTCTGTGTATCGCGTCCCTTCGGCAGTCAGGCTCCACGGTCGGAAGAAACTTTTGCCCGTCTCCCTTTCAACCCACCGCCGCCTCCGGATATGGAGGATTACCTTGCGATCCCGAATCGGAAAATCGTAAACCATGGAGGATGGGAAAAATCCATTAGGGGATAATTGCTCCTTTCTGTATCCCGATGGTGGTATCGCCTGTTCGTCTAAACGGATATGAAGAACCCCTGTTTTTTCTTCTATTCCAACAATATCAAAGTTTTCTATTATCTCTTCCGGTAGAATAAAACGGGCTAAAGTTTGAAGTTGTTCGTATGTTGACATAAGTGAAATATTTTTTACAAAGATACTTCTTATTTTATTTTTTTCAAAAACATATTTTTACCGGTGAGCCCAAAAATGCCGTCGTACCTTTGCACAAAATTTAATAGACATAATCAAATGGCAAAGAGAGAAAAGATCAAAACACTGTTTGGCTTCAGTGCATTTTTCAACACGATAAGCCACATTAACTCGATGACAAAAAGCGAGACCGGCATATCGGATTTGAAAATAAAGAATCTGAATGTCAGTATTGGCGACAATCACATTCTGAAGAATGTCAATTTGGAAATTCCGAATAAAAAGATCACCTGTATCGTCGGACCGTCGGGTTGCGGGAAGTCCACTTTACTCAAAACGATCAATCGTTTGATTGACGATAATGATAAAGTGAAAGTCGATGGGGAAATCATCATTGATGGCGAAAATATTTACGGAAAAGAAGTAGAAGTTACTCACCTCCGCAAGAAAATGGGCTTGTTGTCGCAACGCCCGACGCCGCTGCCGATGTCGATTTTTGATAATATCACTTTCGGTTGCAAAATACATGGCATTAGGAATAAGAAATTGTTAAAGCAGATTGTCGAAGAAAACTTACAAGCCGCCGGTTTGTGGGACGAAGTGAAAGACCGCCTGCATGCTCCGGCTTCCGCTCTTTCCATAGGGCAACAACAACGCTTGTGTTTGGCGCGCGGATTGGCGATCAAACCACAGTTTATTTTGGGAGATGAGTCGACTTCGGCTTTAGACCCCGTATCAAGTCGCCATATCGAAGATCTTTTTGTCAAACTCAAAGAAAACTATGGCGTAGTGTTGGTTACGCACACCTTGCGACAGGCATTGCGCATTGCCGATCACGTCATTTTCATTTATCTTGGACAAGTGATAGAAAGCGGTTCGGCAAAGGAATTGTTCAATAATCCCAAACACGAATTGACAAAGCAATACCTGTCGGGAGTATTCAGTTAAATTAATTAAAACCGTAGTCAACCAATGAGTTATATATTACCTCAAACGCTGGACGCCGATATTCATAAGTTTGCAACTTTGGCAAAAGATTATACAGAGAAAAAAATAGACGCCGCGCAGTTTAAAGCCTTTCGTGTGCCAATGGGCATCTACGAACAGCGAAAAGATGAGGTGTATATGTCGCGTGTGCGCACGACGGGCGGAGTGATTTCTCCAAAGCAATTTCTTGAGGTGATAGAGATTGCTAAAAGACATCGTTCCAACCTGTTACATATCACTACACGGCAAGAAATTCAAATTCAAAACCTCGCTTTGGAAAAAGTGGAACCGATTATGCAGGATTTACGAAAAATCGGGCTTGCCACCAAAGGGGGCGGCGGAAATACTATCCGTAATATTATAGTATCGGAATTTAGCGGCATTTCCGACCGAGAAAAGTTTGATACCACTCCATACTCAATGGCGCTGACTACCAAGCTGATAGCCGAGCCGGATTCGTATCTGATGCCGCGAAAGATGAAAATGGCTTTTTCGTCCGATGACACACAAATCGGATCAGCCGCCATCAATGATGCAGGCTTTGTGGCAAAAATAAAGAATGGCGAAAAAGGTTTTTTAGTATATGTCGGAGGAGGCGCAGGAGCAAAACCTACTGTCGGTTGGAAAGTCTTCGATTTTGTTCCGGCAAGCGAGTTGTATGCTGTAACCGGAGCCTTGAAACGCTTCTTTTCTGAATATGGAAATCGTAAAAACAGAAACCAAGCGCGTTTGCGTTTTGTTTTTTACAAAATAGGCGAAGAAGAAACCATACGGCTGATAAAGCAATATTACGACGAGGCAAAAACGACGGAGCCGAAATTCTCGTTGCCGCCCGCAGAAAACGAGCGCCCGATATTCTCTTACGAAGCAAAGCATCCGCAACCGGAGACCAAAGAATATAATTTATGGAAGCAACGCTATGTCGAAAAGCAAAAACAGGCAGGCTACAGCGCTGTCTTAGTTCCGATTCTGTTGGGAAATATCTCGTTGGAAGACGAGCAAACGGTAGCGGGGCTGCAAAAACTATTGAGATTTATTGATCTTTTTGGCGAGCATACCATTCGTTTCACAACTTCGCAAAACATTCGCTTGCGCAATATACCCGACATTGCGCTGCCGGACTTGTTCCAAATCATACAGGAGTTTATACCTGACGCATCGGCGCCGTTGATTGTCAACAATATCATTTCTTGTACGGGAGCAGACACTTGTCGTCTGGGCATTGGTTTGTCGAAAGAGTTGGCAAAGGCGGTTCGGCGGGAGTTGTTGCGAAGCAATTTGGATTTTGATAAGTTTCAGACAACTCATATTCGCATATCCGGTTGTCCCAATTCGTGCGGATTACAACTATGGGCGGATGTCGGTTTTTCGGGTAAAATCCTTCGCAACGATAGGGTTTATCCGGGCTATCAGGTTTATTTGGCGGCACACAGAGATGATTCGCCAAAATTTGCCGAACCGATAGGCAGTATCAGTTCGCGGGATATTCCGCAATTTTTAGTCCGTTTGTTTGAATCGTATGTGAAAGTTGCAAAATCATCCTCTTCTTTTACTTCGTATTTAGAAACAGAAGGTCGAGAGTTTGCCTTGCAGTTGATAGAAGAATATCAAACAATCCCTTCTTTTGCCGATGATAAGAATTATTATTTCGATTGGGGCGCCGAAACGCTTTTCAGCGTGGTAGGCAGGGGCGCAGCCGAATGTGCCGCCGGTCTTTTCGATATGTTGGAGATAGACTATAACCTTATCAAGACCGCTAAAACGGCGTTAGAAGATACAACAGATACAGAGAAACGCAGTCAATTGCTGTACGAGATTATTTTCTCTTCATCCCGAATGTTGTTGGTTACTCGTGGATTAGATCCGAAAACAACGGAAGATGTTTATAATCTTTTTATCAATAATTTCATCGAAGAGGGATTTATTGACGAGAAATACAGAGAAATAGTGCTGCTTGCCCGTGACTATAAGAAATATGATTTCAATTTGCGTGCAGGTGAAGTCATCGAATTAGCCGATAAAGTCATAGAATTGTATCAGAGTTTGGACGATTCGTTGCAATTCAAAAATACACCGGTCAAGAAGCAGGAAAGTACGACGAAAGTCATCAACGAAACGGCTTCGGAACGCAGATTCAAAGACCTGCGGGGCGTTGCCTGTCCGATGAATTTTGTACAAACCAAAATCCAATTGGCGTCAATGCAGTCGGGAGAAGAATTGGAAATATGGTTAGACGACGGACAACCGATCAATAACGTACCCGGATCGGTGCGCAACGAAGGACACGAAATATTGGAACAAACTCCGACAGACGGATATTGGAAATTGATTATTAAGAAAAAATAAAAACGCAAGACAATGAGTAAAATTAAAGTAAACAACGAGGAGCAAGAAGTAACATTACCGCTTTCATTATCGGAATTGATAAAACTGAATAAAGTATTACAGCCGGATATGGTTTCGGTGCAACTCAACGGAAATTTCGTTTTAAAGGAAGATTTCGACAGCGCCGCTATCAACGAAGGCGATGAGGTAGATTTTTTATACTTTATGGGAGGAGGGCGCTGATGGATTTTACAGCAGAACAAATTGAACGCTACAGCCGCCACATCCTGTTGCAGGATGTAGGAGTAGAAGGGCAAGAGAAAATACAAAAGGGCAAGGCGCTTGTTATCGGAGCCGGAGGATTGGGCGCTCCTGTCCTGCTTTATTTAGCGGCAGCCGGAGTTGGCACATTGGGCGTAATAGATGGAGACGTAGTTGATTTAAGCAATTTGCAACGGCAAGTTATTCATTTCACCCAAGATGTTGGAAAGCCCAAAGTACAATCAGCGAAAGAGAAAATTAACCAAATCAATCCGGACGTTGAGGTGATTACCTATCATAAATTTTTTACTGCCGAAAATGCTTTCGACATCATCAAGGATTATGATTTTATTGTGGACGGAACAGATAATTTTCCGGTAAAGTTTTTGATTAACGATGCGTGCGTGTTAGCAGGGAAACCGTTCTCACACGGAGGCATTCTTCGTTTCGAGGGGCAAACACTGACTCATCAACCGGATACGGCATGTTATCGCTGTGTGTTTCACGCTCCGCCTCCACCCAATGCAGTTCCTACTTGTTCGCAAGCCGGAGTGTTGGGCGCAATAGCCGGAATGTTAGGAACCATACAGGCTGCGGAAGTTCTAAAGTTTTTGGTAGGAACAGGGGAGTTGCTGACAAACAAACTTTTGACTTTCAACGCAAAAACAATGAATTTCAGAACAGTGAATGTGAAGAAAAACCCCGCATGCCCGATATGCGGCAAGCATCCGACAATCACTGAATTGGTTGAAGCAGAGCAGGCTGCCTGTGAATTGAAAAAGAAATAGCGTTATGATAAAAATTCCGAAAGATATTATAGACGCAATGATACAGCAAGCATACGACGAGTTGCCCGACGAAACTTGCGGATTGCTTGCCGGAACGGAAGGGACTGTCTGTACACGTTACGCAATGACAAATATCGACCACAGTCCCGAACATTTTTAATTCGACCCGCAAGAGCAATTCGACGTGTTGAAAAAGACAAGGAAAGATGGCGAAAAAATTATGGCAAATTATCACAGTCATCCCGAAACGCCTGCCCGCCCGTCAGAAGAAGATATTCGCCTTGCGTGCGATCCAAATATAATTTACATCATTATTTCATTGGCACAAAAAACACCGGTCGTGAAGGCTTTTGTGAAGACGGATACCGATGAGATGCAGCCTTATGAAATAGAGATTGTACAGAAAAAGAAGCATGAGAAATAAGGGTAAAAATAATATCAAATAAAAACAAATAAAATGAAAAAGTTCGTATTATTATTCCTGAGTATCGCCATCATAGCCGGATGCTCGAAAAAATCGCAAGAAACGTCAACAAATTCGGAGTTGTCGGGTACAATTCAGTTATCGGGCGCCTTTGCCTTATATCCTATGGCGGTGAAATGGGCGGAAGAGTTCAACAAAATTCATCCGAATGTTAAAATCGATATTTCGGGAGGAGGGGCAGGAAAAGGTATGACCGACGCCCTTGCCAAAGTAGTGGATATCGGGATGGTTTCGCGTGAGGTTTATCCCGAAGAAAAAGAAAAAGGCGCTTTTCCGATTGCGGTGGTCAAAGACGCCGTAATTCCTACGATCAATACAGAAAATCCGGAGTTGGAATCTATTCTGAAAATCGGATTGAAAAAAGAAATCGCCGTTAAGTTATGGAATCAGGAGTTGAAAACGTGGGGAGATGTATTAGGCACTTCCGCTAAAACTCCCGTCCACGTTTTTACCCGATCGGACGCTTGTGGAGCCGCAGAAACATTTGCTGCGTGGTTCGGTAAAAAGCAGGAACATCTGAAAGCGACAGGCGTATATGGCGACCCCGGTCTGGCGGCGGCTGTACAAAAAGACAAATTGGGGATTGGCTACAACAATATCGCTTATGCATACGATCAGAAATCGAAGAAACCGTTTGAAGGCTTGGCAATCATTCCGATCGACGTTAATGATAACGGACAAATTGATCCCGAAGAGGATTTTTATGAAACATCGGTAACATTGATTCAGGCGATCAATGATAATCGCTACCCGTCTCCGCCTGCCCGCGATTTGTATTTGGTAAGCAACGGAAAGCCGACGAAGCCGGAAGTGGTGGCTTTTTTGGAATATGTTCTTTCCGAAGGTCAGCAGTATGCAGAGGAAACAGGTTATATCGGTCTTTCGGAAGAAAAATTGAAAAACGAAGCGGCAAAACTGAAATAACACAAAGGAAAAAACTTCAACCAATGTCATCACTGTTAACAAAACGGCTTTTGAAGGATAGCGTCACCAAGCGGGTGATGCAATTGCTCACTTTCCTGTCGCTATTTATAGCGGTGGTGATGGCAGTAGGTTTACATTACAAGTCGGAAGCGATATTAGAGCAAAATTCCGTTTGGGATTTATTGCGCAGTTCAGAGTGGAGCCCTTTGAACGGCAAATATGGATTTTGGTCGTTTATCGTCAGTTCTGTGTATGTTACAATTATTGCGATAATCATTGCTTTTCCGGTTTCTTTATTGACAGCATTATTTCTGACGGAAAATGCAAGGTCGTGGGTAAAAAAAGCGGTATTTCCGGTTTTGGATATATTGGCAGGTATTCCGTCGGTGGTGTATGGTTTGTGGGGAACACTGATCATTGTACCTTGGATAGCCGATACTCTCGGACCTCATTTTGTCGATTACACCAGCGGTTACACCTTGTTGGCGGGGGGTATTGTGTTGAGTGTGATGATCATTCCTTTAATGGTCAGCCTGTTTGTCGAGATATTTTCAACGGTGTCGTCCGACCTGAAGGATGCGGCAAAATCGCTGGGGGCAACTCGTTGGCAAACTTCGCGATCCATAGTTATCCGTAAGGCTTCGCCCGGAATCATCGCTTCGGTAGTGCTTGCCGTTTCCAAGGCTTTCGGCGAAACATTGGCGGTGTTGATGGTCTGCGGAAATATGGTTGGAATACCTCACTCCTTGTTCGATAGCGCCTATCCTTTGCCTGCGCTGATTGCCAATAACTATGGCGAGATGTTGTCGTTGCCGATGTATGAGTCAGCCCTGATGTTTGCGGCATTGGTGATGTTTGTTATCATACTTGTGTTTAATGCCATCTCGCGTATTGTATTACAAAACGTGGAAAAAAGATTCAAGTTATGAAGTTGCGGTTTATAGAGGAAAAAACGGTCAATCTGCTGATGATAGGAGCCACATTCATCGTTTTCGGCTTTTTTGCCAGCATTGTTTGGACGATAGCCAAAACGGGATTTCCGCCCTTGACGTGGGAAATGATTTCCGAGTTGCCCGGAGGAGGCTTTTATTTGGGAAAAGAAGGAGGGATATTGAATGCCATTGTCGGTTCGCTGATGATTGTTTCGGGCTCTACTTTGCTCGGCTTGGCAATCAGTATTCCGATCGTTTTTTACATCAATGTTTATTTGAAAAAAAACTCGCGCCTGGCATATTTCACTCGCTTGTCTTTTGATGTCCTGTTCGGGATACCATCTATTGTTTACGGGGCGTTTGCTTTCACTATAATGATTTATTTCGGCTTAAAGACATCGCTTCTGGGCGGGATCATTGTCATCTTGTTGTTGATTATACCCATTTTTGTGCGCTCGATGGACGAGGTGGCGCGTTCAGCGCCCAAAGAACTTTTAGATGCGGCATATTCATTGGGGGCGACAAAATTGGAAGCCTGTAAAGTCGTCATACGTCAGATAGCGCCGGGGATTGCAACAGCAACACTCCTTTCTGTCGGGCGTGCCATTGGCGATGCGGCAGGCGTATTATTCACCGCCGGATTTACGGACAGCATTCCCGAATCGCTCGACCAACCGGCAGCCACTCTGCCTTTGTCGGTTTTTTTCCAACTGAGCAGTCCGATTCCCGAAGTGAGGGAAAGAGCATACGCGGCAGCCTTATTGCTGACGATTATTGTTCTCGTCCTGAGCATTTCCGGTCGTTTAATCACCAATCGTTTTTCAAAAAACAGAATTATATAATGATGAGCGGACAATTAAAAGTAGTAGCAAGAAACAGCCCTCTTTCGCTTTTGCAGGTGAAAGAAGTCTTCTCACATCTGCCTTCGCTGCAATACGACCTGATGCCGCTTGCCTCTTTCGGCGACAAAAATAAACATATCTCATTGATGGATGTTGCGCTTGCCGAAGATTTTTTTACTCGTGAATTAGATGCTGTCTTGTTGAAAGGAGAGGCGGATGTCGCCGTTCATTCGGCAAAGGATTTACCTTATCCGCTTCCCTCCGGATTGGAATTGTTTTGTCTGACGGAAGCCGACGATCAAAGCGACTCATTGGTGAGCAAAGGAAATCTGACACTGCAACAACTTTCTTCGGGCGCAAGAGTTGGCACAAGTTCTCTCAATCGTAAGAATGAATTGTTGAAATTACGTCCCGACTTGACAATCGTAAGTGTAAGAGGCACGATTGAAGAACGTATCGAACAAGTAGATAACGGATCTATCGACGCATTGATAGTGGCGACTTGTGCACTTCAACGTTTGGGTTTATATCATCGTATCGTCGAAAAATTGCCCTTCAAAACGCATGCTTTACAGGGGCATCTTGCCGTTGTTGGCAGAACAGGGGAAACGGAAACAGCAAGTCTTTTTACCCGCTTGGATATTCGTTCGCGATACGGAAAAGTAACCCTTGCAGGCTTCGGACCGGGTAATCCCGACTTGCTGACGATTGCAGGAGATAAGGCTTTGCAGGATGCGGATGTGATTTTTCACGACGACTTGATTGCTATTGACTTTCTGAAAAAATACAATGCCGAGAAAGTATATGTCGGCAAGCGTAAAGATCGACACAGCCATCGGCAGGACGAGATAAACGAATTGGTTTATCAGGCTGCCATCAACGGAAAAAATGTAGTGCGCCTGAAAGGAGGCGATCCTATGATATTTGCACACGGACGGGAAGAAATCGATTATCTGCAAAGTCATTTTGTGAAAGTATCGGTGATCCCCGGCGTATCATCCGGCATCGCGCTCGCTGCATATACTCACATCCCATTGACGCACAGAAATGTATCATCATCCGTCGCATTTGCAACGGGACATAGCGAAAAAGATGTGCAGATACCCAATGCCGACACATTAGTATATTATATGGCGGGTTCAAAAACTTCGGAGATTGCAAAAAAACTGATCCTTTCGGGGCGAGATGTCGATACTCCCGTCGCATTGGTCTATAACGTTTCGCTGCCCGACCAAAAAACATTCTTTTCGACATTGAACGAATTGCAATACTCTGTCTTCAAATATCCGACGCCCATACTTATCATTATCGGCGAAGTGGTTGCCTTTGAAAATGTAGGCGCAAAGAATCAAAAGGTATTGCTGACCGGTACAAATCGGGATGCTTATAAAGGGCAGGATCATATCACCCACACGCCGTTGATTACTGTTCGGAAGGCAGAAAACAATACTCTGCATCAATTATTGAGAGAAAAAATAAATCGATACGATTGGATCGTTTTTACCAGCCGATATGGGGTTAGTTTCTTTTTCGAAGATTTAGACGAGATCGGATTTGACATTCGCAGATTGGGTGCGGTAAGAATTGCTTCGGTCGGAAAAACAACGACTGCCGAACTGAAAAAATATCGCGTTTATCCCGATATAGAGTCTCTGACAGAATCGGCAGAAGGGCTAATAGCGTATTTCGGAGAAAACAAAAATAATAACGGTAAAATATTGCTGCCTCGTTCCGATAAGGGGCTGAAATTGCTGTCGGATGAACTGACGGCGCTTGGTTATCACGTTACAGATCTTCCGCTCTACGAAAACAGAATGAATGCGGAAGCGCAAAAGGTGAATGTGTCCGAATTTCATAAAATTATTTTTTCTTCTCCGTCGGGAGTTGACGCTTTTGAGCAGATCTATGGGGAATTACCCGAAGGGATACAACTTGTGGCGAAAGGACGCACAACGGAAAACAGATTATTACAAAGTATAAATTAAATATGAAACGATTCAGACCTTATCGGGAAACGCAGGAGATTCGGGATAAATATGCCGATGTGCCGCGAATTTTGCCCGACGATTTTATTTATCCCTACTTCGTGGTCGAGGGAGAAGGCGTTAAAACAGAGATTTCATCTATGAAAGGCGTTTATCGTTTTTCGATTGACAGTCTGCTGATTGACCTGCAAGACCTCCTTTCGTTGGGCATCAACAAGGCGTTGCTGTTCGGAGTGATAGCGGAAGATCAAAAAGACGAGCGGGGGAGTGCCGGATATCGCCACGACAATATAATCAGCAGAGCGGTACAGGCTATCAAGCAGCGCTTTCCGCAGTTCATTGTCTTTACCGATGTCTGTTTGTGCGAATATACTTCGCACGGGCATTGCGGACTGCTTCATCATCACGATGTGGAAAACGACGCCACATTGCCGCTGTTGGCGGAAATGGCGTATCAACATGCGGTTGCCGGAGCCGATTTTGTCGCTCCTTCGGCAATGATGGACGGACAGGTAGATGCGATCCGTAAGCGCTTGCAGGAGGAAAATCTGCATACGAAAATATTGGCATATTCGGCAAAATATGCGTCGGCTTTTTACGGACCTTTTCGCGAAGCAGCCGATTCGGCGCCGTCGTTTGGCGACCGAAAAAGTTATCAGATGGACTTCAGGACGAAAGAGCAGGGCTTGGACGAAATTGCAGCCGACATCGAGGAGGGTACGGATTGGATAATGGTGAAGCCGGCAATGGCATACCTCGATATGCTGTATCGGGCGTCGCAGCGTTTTTCCGACTACCCCTTAGTCGCCTATCAGGTATCCGGTGAATATTCGATGCTTAAAAACGGCGCCGCACAAGGCTATTTCGACGAGGGACGCATATTCTTTGAGAGTCTGACGGCTATCCGTCGCGCCGGAGCCAAATACATTATCTCTTATTATGCCAAAGAGTTTGTTAGAAATAAATATTACGAACAAGACAAAGTATGAGTAAAAACAAACTTACACATTTGAAAGAACTTGAGTCGGAGTCGATTTATGTAATGCGCGAGGTAGCCGCGCAATTCGAGAAACCCGTTCTGTTGTTTTCCGGCGGGAAAGATTCCATAGTAATGGCTCACCTCGCGTATAAATCTTTTTATCCGGCTGCCATTCCTTTCCCTTTTCTGCATATCGACACAGGGCATAATTTTGAAGAAACAATTACCTATCGGGATAATTTAGTTAAAAAACTGAATGTAAAACTGCTCGTCGGCTCGGTGCAGGAATCCATCGACAGCGGACGGGTAGAGGAAGAAACCGGCGTCAACGCCAGTCGCAACAAACTGCAAACCGTTACACTGCTTGATACGCTTGAGAAATATAGATTTGACGCGGCGCTGGGCGGTGCGCGTCGTGATGAGGAAAAGGCGCGTTCCAAAGAGCGTTTCTTCTCTCATCGCGACGAATTTGGACAATGGGATCCCAAAAATCAACGTCCCGAATTGTGGAATATCTTTAACGGAAAAAAACAGTTGGGCGAGCATTTCCGCATTTTCCCTCTGAGTAATTGGACTGAAATGGATGTATGGCAATACATCTTGCAAGAAAACATAAAACTTCCGAGTCTTTATTTTACACACGAAAGGGAGGTCTTTGAGCGCGACGGAATATGGTTGGCATATTACCCGTTTATGCAACTGAAACCGGATGAAAATGTGGTCTGCAAACGTGTCCGCTGCCGTACTATCGGCGACATCACCTGTACGGGAGTAACGATTTCAGAAGCCAATACGCTCGAAGATATTATCGACGAGATTGCAGCCTCGCGAATCACAGAGCGGGGCGGACGATCGGACGATAAACGCTCGGAGGCGGCAATGGAAGATCGTAAAAAAGCAGGGTATTTTTAAATCATAAAAGAGAATATGAGTGGATATTTAGATATGGAACTGCTACGCTTTACCACAGCAGGAAGCGTAGATGATGGCAAAAGTACATTGATAGGGCGTCTGCTGTATGATAGCAAATCCATCTTTGAAGACCAGATAGAGGCTGTGAAAGCCGCAAGCGATCGTCTGGGAAATGAAGAGGTAAACCTCGCTTTGCTGACCGACGGACTGCGCGCCGAGCGGGAACAAGGCATCACGATTGATGTTGCCTACCGCTATTTCGCTACGCCAAAACGCAAGTTTATCATTGCCGACACACCCGGACATATAGAATATACCCGCAATATGGTAACGGGAGCCTCAACCGCCGACGCCGCCATTATATTGGTGGATGCGCGTAACGGAATTTTAGAACAAACAAAGCGTCATTCATATATAGCGTCGCTCTTGCAATTAGACAATGTGATATTAGCCATTAACAAAATGGATTTGGTCGATTTTTCGGAAGATGTTTTCAATAAAATAAAGTCCGAATACGAAGTTATTGCCAAGAAATTGAAATTGAAGCATATACATTATATTCCCATTTCGGCTCGCGACGGCGACAATGTGGTCAATCCTTCGGACAGAATTCCCTGGTATAAAGGAAACACTTTGCTGCACTTGCTCGAAACACTGCCTGTGCAAGAGGGGATCAGTGAGTTGCCTTTCCGATTTCCGGTACAATATGTGATCCGTCCGCAAAGCGATAAGTTCCACGATTACAGGGCTTATGCCGGTCGTTTGGCAAGCGGGAAAATCAAGGTAGGCGACAGGGTAACAATATTGCCGTCGTTTACCGAATCGACGGTGAAAGCGATTGATGAAGGCGAAGCATCTTTGGAACAAGCCTTCGCTCCCCAATCGGTGGCTATTCGTTTGAATGACGACGTGGATGTGAGTCGCGGAGATATGATTGTCAAGAGCGACAACCTGCCTTCCATAGATGCAAACATCTCTCTTTTAGTTTGTTGGCTGAACCATCGCCCGCTGAGTATCGGCGCCAAATATATTATTCGCCACACAACAGACGAGTTGTTCGGCATTGTGAAGGATGTTTATTTTAAAGTGAATATCAATACTTTAGAAAATGTGCCAGATGATAAAACCGTGAAAATGAATGATATTGCACATATTCGGATTAAAACCTCGAAACCATTGAGGTATGATCTCTATTCTGAAAACCGCATTACCGGAAGTGTAGTGATTATCAATGAGTCAACCTGCGAAACAGTGGGCGCCGGAATGATTGTAGAGTCGTTAGAGGAACAAACTTTTTCCATATAATAATGAAACAAAAAACAGATCAACTGAATCAACAATTCGAGAACAAAAGTCCGGAAGAAATCCTGACTTATTTCCTACACCAATACGCTAATCGTATCGCCTTGGCGTCAAGCCTCAGTATCGAAGATCAAATGCTGACCGATATAATACTGAAAATCAAAAAAGACGCCCGCATATTTACGATTGATACCGGTCGCCTTTTTCCGGAAACTTATTCCTTGATTGACAAAACAAATCGGCGATATGATTTCAGAATGGAAATTTACTTTCCGGAGAGCAAGCCGGTGGAGGAGTATGTGAGAGCCAATGGCGTCAATGCCTTTTATGAAAGTGTCGAACAGCGAAAGACTTGTTGCGCTGTCCGTAAAATACAACCCTTGCTGCGAGCCTTGTCAACGCTGGATGTTTGGATTTGCGGTCTCCGGCAGGAACAGTCGGTTACCCGAACTGCCGTGCAAGTCGTTGAATGGGACGAGGCTAACCGACTGATCAAGGTAAATCCCTTAGCCCGCTTTCACGAAACGGAAGTCTGGAATTATATAAAAGAAAATAATATTCCCTACAACTCTCTGCACAATAAAGGTTTTCCCAGTATTGGCTGTCAGCCTTGTACTCGTGCTGTACAGGAAGGCGAAGATATTCGTGCAGGGCGCTGGTGGTGGGAAAATCCGGAACATAAAGAATGTGGTCTGCATAAACGATAAGGTATGAGAAATGATGGTTTAACTTTTTTGCCGATCTCTGTGAATATCACTCGGCGTAAAATTATGATTATCGGCGGAGGCAAGGTCGGCTATCATAAGGCGTCGATACTGCATCGTTTCACATCGGAAGCCACCGTCGTCTCTCCTCAATTCCATAAAGGTTTCGACGCTTTGCCTTTCGTATTAATAAAGAAAGAGTATGAAAAAAAAGATATCGAAGGCGCTTTCCTGATTTATGTCTGTACAGAAAATGAGGAACTGAACGCCCGAATAAAAAAAGACGCTGAATCATTGGGTATTTTAACAAGCGTCTGCGATAATCCCACCTTATGCGATTTTATCTCTCCTGCCATTTATAAGCAAGAAAATATTACGATTGCGGTGTCGTCGAATGCGCAGGATGTACGCCTGTCCGTCAACATTCGTGATCAGATAAGAAATTTAATAGCAACCGATACCATAAAAATCTGATGATACATTGTAATCTCATTAATAATGCAACTTACAGCTTGGAAGAAAGAGAACTTCTGACTTCCGCCATCAAGGTGGATGACGCCATCCCTCATATACTTTTGAAGACCTGCAACCGGACGGAATTGTATTGGGGCGACGGTGAAATATCGAAGGATGTGATCCGCCATCTCTATCGAGTGGCAGCCGGATTGGAATCTTCTTTAGTGGGCGAAAGAGCCATACAGGGACAACTGAAAAGATCTTACGCCCAAGCCATTGACAGATATAAACTCTCGCCGACGCTCAATAAATTGTTTCAGACAGCCATTTATACCGGCAAACGGGTGCGCGCGCAGACGCATATTGCCGAAGGGGCGATCTCTCACAGTCAGGTAACAGTTACTGTCCTTCGACAAAAATATACCGATCTGAATGATAAGATCATCGGCATCATAGGTCTGAACAAATTAACCGAAGATATAGTGAAATTTCTTGCTTCATGCGGCGCCACCAACATATTATTATCGACTCGAAATATAGAAAAAGCCAAAGATATAGCAGCCAAGTATAATGGCAGGGCAATGGGCTTGGAACACAAAGCATCTATCATTGCTCTTGCCGATGTGTTGATTTGCGCCACATCGGCGCCACACGCCATCGTTAAAATGAAGGATATGCCAACGGATAAGAAAATGCTGATTTTTGACTTGGCTTTTCCACGTGATGTCGAGGAGGAGATTGGACGCCTGAATGGTGTTGAATTGTTAAATTTGGAAGATATTGAATCATTAGCGAGGGAAAATATTTCTTTGCGGGAAGAGGAGGTATATAAAGCGGAACAAATCATAGAGGAGGAAATCAACAATTTTTATCGTTGGCTTTCGTTCTCATATAAACGTGTAGGATAATGAACAGAAAGAAATCGGAAAAGGCATACAAAGAAGCCGTCAAATGGATACCCGGAGGAGTGAACAGTCCGGTAAGGGCTTTGAGAAGCGTCGGAGCATCGCCTTTGTTTATAAAAAAAGCCAAAGGTGTAAGGCTGACCGACATAGATGGCAACAACTTCACGGATTTTTGCCTCTCTTGGGGCGTTTTCATACTCGGACACAATCATCCCGTAGTTAACAAAGCCGTCAGACAAGCAATTTCGAATGGGACAAGTTATGGAATACCTTCCCTGCAAGAAACAAAATTGGCTGAATTGGTATGCAAAAATGTGACGGGTATCGAGCGTGTCAGATTTGTCAATTCGGGTACGGAAGCGGTTATGTCTGCCGTCAGATTGGCAAGAGGCTATACCAAACGCAATATCATAATCAAATTTGACGGATGCTACCACGGACATGTCGATCATTTGTTGGTGGCGGCCGGTTCGGGAGTCGCCAAATTGGGCAACTCTTCTTCTGCCGGCGTTCCCGACAGTTTTGTCGCGCACACGATAAGTTTGCCTTTTAATGATCAGGAAGCAATACGAAAAATCTTTCAAGAAAAAGGAAACGACATTGCCGCTGTAATCGTAGAACCCGTTCCCGCCAATATGGGCGTGGTCCTGCCGAAAAATAATTTCCTGCGTTTATTGAGAGAACTGACAACAGAATATGGTTCGCTGCTTATTTTTGACGAAGTAATTTCGGCATTTCGTATCGGGTTGGGCGGCGTACAACAACTGTTTGATATAACGCCCGACTTGACGACTGTCGGCAAAATAGTAGGCGGCGGTTTTCCTGCTGCCGCATTTGGCGGTCGAGCAGACATTATGTCTTTGCTTGCACCTGATGGTCCGGTCTATCAGGCAGGAACGCTTTCGGGTAATCCTGTGGCAATGAGTGCGGGGATAGCGACGCTCAACTTATTGTCGGAAGACGGATTCTATCGAAAACTAAACGACAGAACCGACGCTTTTATCAAAGCGCTGAAAACGGCGGTTTCGGGTAAAGGCGTTACCATTAATGCTATTGGCAGTATGTTTACTGTGTTTTTTTCGGAACAAACGATCAACTCGTTTGAGGATGTAAAAGCGACAGATCAGGAACGTTTCGGCGCATTTTTCAGATATATGCTCCGAAATAATTTTTACATTTCACCTTCCCAATTTGAGGCAAATTTTATTTCTGAGGCTCATAGCGACGAGGAATTAGCGCGGTTCGTGGAGGTAGCGGGAAAGTTTTATTAAACTGTTTCACTATCAACTGTTTCACTTCTGACATATCGACCTCTTTGCCGATTTCTTGTCGGATGGATGTAACGCCTTTGTCGGTAAAACCGCAGGGATTGATCAAACGGAAATACGATAAATCGGTATTGACATTAAGCGCAAAGCCGTGCATCGTAACGTAGCGACTGCTGCGTACGCCGATAGCGGCGATTTTCCGTGCATGGCGGGCTTGGGTTGCGTCTAACCACACGCCGGTAGCTCCCGACAACCGTTCGCCGCGCAATCCGTATTCTCCGATTACGGTTATAATGACCTCTTCCAAACGGCGAATATATTCTTTCAGCCCGATAGAAAAAGCATCCAAATCAAAGATCGGATAGCCGACAAGTTGCCCCGGTCCGTGATAGGTTACATCGCCACCCCTGTCCACGCGAAAAAGCGCTATTCGGCGCTCCTGCAAACTCTGTTCGGGGAAAAGCAGATTCGATGACTGCCCGTTTTTTCCAATCGTAATCACATGCGGATGTTCGCAAAGTATCAGTTTGTTTTCGACCGGTAATCCGGCATGTTTCCGCACAATGGCTTCGTCGAACAGCTGTTTCTGTTGCTTGTAAGCATCTGTATAATCAATTAATCCCCAGTCGATGATGTCTATTTTCATATTTAAAATTTAATAATAATCATATCTTCCATAATGCCCAATATTTTGGCTTGTCGTCGCAGAAGATAAACGCTGGGTTGGGCGGGATTGAGATGTTCGGGATTGACCAAACAGGCTGCTATACCTGCCGCTTCCGTCGCTGTAACCGAATCCGCCGCATGCGCATAATATTGTTGCGACGCCGATTCTACGCCGTAAATCCCTTTTCCAATGCGTGTTGTATTGAGATAGACCTCCAAAATACGTTCTTTGCCCCAAATCCATTCGAGGAGGATGGTAAAATACATTTCCAAGCCGTTTCGGATGTAACCTTCGCGGTGCCAGAGAAAAACGTTGCAGGCAGTCTGCTCGCTGATGGTGTTATGTTGTCGATACAAAGCCCTCGCGCCACGATTGAGCCGTATGTTTTCGTTGTCGAAATCGAATCCTTTATGCACCACAAACAGATAATCTTCCGATGCGACGACCGCCTGTATGCAATTTTGCGACATCTCCGACATTGGCTTCCAAGCGTGTTCGATGTGCGGACGCTGTCCATGCCACGCCTGTTTGAGCAGATCGGCGCACATTTGCGGCGTATAATATACCGGAAGATATTTGAAAACAATCACCGACAGCAAACTGACGATCAGCGCTGTCAGCAAGAGATTTTTCAAGATGAAAAACAGGCGTAAAATCCACTGTTTGAATTTGGTAAGACGATTAATGTGCGGCGTCATAATGCAGTTGATTGATGATGTGAATGGTTTGACAGACATTCAGCGCCGCCGTTTCCGTCCGCAGCCGCATCGTCCCCAGACTGACCGCTTGAAAACCGCAGGCATGCGCCGCCGTCACTTCTTCTTTGCTGAAATCGCCTTCGGGACCTATCAGCAGCAAGGTATCGGTTTGCGGACGACAGATGTGACTTAACAGCGGTTTGTCGCCTTCGTAGCAATGTGCGATAAATTTTTGTCCGTCGAAAGGCTGTCGGATGAAGGTCAAAAAATCGGTCATCGCACTCACTTCGGGCAGGAAAGCTTTTTCCGACTGTTTCATCGCAGCAATGACAATTTTTCGTAACCGGTCTGTTTTCAAATCTTTCCGTTCCGAAAAGCGCGTGCGCAAAAAAGTGATCCGTTCAACGCCGATTTCGGTAGCTTTTTCGACCAACCAATCCATCCGTTCGGCATTTTTGGTCGGTGCAATAGCCATTTCGACACGATAGGGCAGGGGATCGACGGCTGTTTGTGCCACAATGCCGACCCGACAGGCTTTTGGATTTGCATCTTCGATTCGGGTTTGAAAAAAATTGCCCCGTCCGTCGGTAACAGTGAGCAGGTCGCCTGCCTGTTTGCGCAAGACACGCACACAATGCAACGATTCGGATTCCGGCAAGGTCGGAACGGTCAATATATCCGGTGCAAAAAACAGTAACATGGCGCAAAATTACATGAAAAAATCGAGATTGTTCGGCAAGAATAAAAAATATTTTGAAGAATGTTTTGTTATTTCCGAATTTATTTTTACTTTTGACGCGAAATCTTAATTGTGTTTTTAAACAGCAGTGTATAATTTCAAACAATAACAGCGATGTCAGTAAATAAAATTATTTTAATCGGAAATGTGGGGAAAGACCCCGAAGTACGGTATTATGACAACGGAGGAGCCGTTGCCAATTTTTCGTTAGCAACCACCGATCGCGGCTATACGGCAGCCAACGGAACGCAAGTGCCTGAACGCACAGAATGGCACAATATTGTCCTGTGGCGCGGCTTGGCGGAAATTGCCGAAAAGTATGTCCGTAAAGGAACTAAAATCTTTATCGAAGGAAAAGTTCGTACCCGCTCGTATGACGACCAGCAAGGTATCAAACGCTATGTAACGGAAGTCTGGGGCGATAACATGGAATTGTTGAGCAGCAAACAGGATGGCGGCGGCGGTGTCCGTCCTCCCTTCCCCGAACCGCCGGTCGCAGGCACGGCAACAGCTCCGACCGCTCCGGCTACAGCCGCTCCGACGGAAACAACTGCTACCGACCTGCCACCTGTCGAAAAAGAAGAAGGCGACGATTTGCCCTTCTGATTTTTCGACCAATCATCAGAACAGATTGCCGTCCGCCGGATGTTTCAAGATTTCCATCCGCAGGCGGCAATGGTTTTGTTATGGAATGAATAATGGCACCAACCACCAACCACTAATCACTAATCACTAATCACTAACCACTATTTCATGATTTTTTCGTACCTTTGCACATCTGTTTTTTAATAAGCATCAATTATGGTAATTAAACAAGCAACATTTGTCGTCAGCAATACCGACCCTCATTTGTGTCCGCAAGACGGACGCCCCGAATATGCTTTTATCGGGCGTTCCAATGTCGGCAAATCCTCGCTCATCAATATGCTGACCGGACGAAAAGGCTTGGCAATGACCTCGTCCACGCCGGGGAAAACGCAGCTGATCAATCATTTCATTATTAATAACGAGTGGTATTTGGTCGATTTGCCCGGCTATGGCTATGCCCAACGCGGCAAAGAGGGGCGACAACGTATCAGAGCAATCATCGACCGCTATTTGGATGAGCGCGAACAGCTGACCTGCCTGTTTGTCTTGCTCGATTGTCGCCACGAACCGCAAAAAATCGACCTCGAATTTATTCATCGACTGGGCGAATGTGGTATCCCCTTTGCTTTAGTATTTACGAAAACAGATAAAATTTCACCCACGCGGCTCAACGCCAATATCGCAGTGTATAAAGAAAAACTGCTTGAAACGTGGGAAGAACTTCCGCCCGTCTTTTGCACCTCTTCGGAACACAAACAGGGCAAAGAAGAATTGTTGAACTATATTTCGGAAATCAATGGACAAATTCGATGAAAAGATGATGCGCAAAGCCATAAGTCTGTCGCGTATCAGTATAAAAAAAGGTGGCGGACCGTTTGGCGCTATCATCGTGAAAGACGGACGCATCGTCGCCTCCGGTCATAATATGGTAACGCTGAAAAACGACCCGACCGCTCACGCCGAAGTCTCGGTCATCCGCAGGGCTGCCAAAAAACTGAATACCTTCGACCTGTCGGGATGCACCATTTACAGCTCTTGCGAACCCTGCCCAATGTGTCTGTCGGCAATTTACTGGGCGCATATCGACAAAATTTATTACGCCAACACCAAAGCCGACGCCAAAGACATCGGATTCGACGACTCGTTCATCTACGATCAGTTGGCATTACCTGTCGAAAAACGCAGTATTCCGGTAGTGCAACTATTGCGCAACGAAGCCATTTCCGCCTTTGAAATCTGGCAACAAAAACCCGATAAAACCAAATATTAAGGGATAAATCATAAAAAACTGCGAAATATTACGGCAATTATTTGTATGATACAAAAATAATTCGTACCTTGCGCGGCAAAAACACACACATGTACGCAGCAAAGGAAAAATTCAACATCGAATATGTGTTCAGCACAGCATCGAAAAACAGTTTGTGGAATTGTTTGAGTACGCCTGCCGGATTGTCGGAATGGTTCGCTGATAAAGTCGTCATGGAAAATGGCGTGTTCCGTTTCTATTGGAAAAACCATGTCTCGGAAGCCGAACTGTTGCAGACAGTCCCCTACATCTCTATGCGATTTCACTGGTTGGACGAAGCGCCGGAAACTTATTTTGAATTTTGTTTGCATCAAACCGAACTGACCAACGATCTGACGCTCGAAGTCATTGATTTTGCCGAGCCTTCGGAACAAGCCGACGCCGTTTCGCTCTGGGACACGCAAATTAAAACTTTGCGTAGAAAGTTGGGAATTTGAAAAAAAATGCGTAAGTTTGCACCGTGAATCATTAAACATAAATTTTTTAATACAAACATTAGATTTCTTAGATCATGTCAAAAGAAAAACAAAGCGGCAATGGACTTGCCATTATTATGATGATTATCCTCTTTGCGATAATCTCGTTTGTAACCGGGTTAGGCGGAACTTTCGCTTCGGTAATGAAGGAACAGTTTCAAGCATCCAATGCGATGTCTCAATTAGGAACATTCGCCAATTTTATTGCGTATGCCTTTATGGGGATCCCTTCCGGTATCTTACTGAACAAGATTGGGTATAAACAGACCGCTCTGACGGCTATTGTCGTCGGCATCATCGGTTTGGTTGTACAATACTTGTCAGGAACATTCGGCTCGTTTGCCGTCTATGTCTTGGGCGCATTTATTTGCGGTTTCTCTATGTGTATGCTGAATGCAGTGGTCAATCCGATGCTGAACACTTTGGGCGGCGAAGGAAAACGGGGCAACCAGCTGATTCAAATCGGAGGTACATTCAACTCTGTGAGCGCTACTTTCGTGCCGGTATTTGTAGGCTATTTGGTTGGCAACGCCGTCAGCCCAACATTGAAAGATGTTTCGCCGGTGCTGTTCATCGCCATGGGCTTGTTCGCATTGGTCGGCATCGTGCTGGCATTGGTGAAAATCCCCGAACCAAGCATTGAAAAAGCAGTCAAATCAGCAGTCAAAGACAAACACAGCGCCTTGTCGTTCCGACACTTCGTGCTGGGCGCCATCGGTATTTTTGTCTATGTAGGCGTTGAAGTAGGTATTCCTAACTTCATTTTAGTATCGCAGACCAGCGTCGATCACGGTGGATTTAACAAAATCATTTCCGATACGGCTATCGCCGGATCTATCGCCGGAACCTACTGGTTTTTGATGTTGATAGGTCGCTTGTGCGGCGCCTCTTTGGGAAGTAAAATTTCCAGTAAAACCATGCTCACCGTAGCCTCTGCGCTGGGAATGATTTTGGTGGTCATCGCCATATTCGCTCCAACCGGTAAATTGGTCAGTATGCCGGTCTTCCAAAGCGATATTTCGTTTGCTATCGTACAAGTGCCGCTGTCGTGGCTGTTCCTTGTCTTATGCGGGCTATGCACTTCTATTATGTGGGGCGGAATTTTCAACCTCGCCGTCGAAGGCTTGGGCAAATATGTGAAAATGGCGTCCGGTTTCTTTATGGTAATGGTTTGCGGCGGCGGAATTTTGCCTTGGATACAAGGACTTGTCGCCGACGTTAGCACCTATATGACCAGCTACTGGGTGATCTTTATCGCATTGGCTTATCTGTTGTTCTACGCCTTGATAGGCAGCAAAAACGTCAACAAAGATATTCCGACAGAATAACAGCGTGTTTGTTTAATGATACGCCTCCGATTTGCGCTTGTTAATACAATGCAAATCGGAGGTTTTTTTGATATTGCGAAATCATAAAATTAACTTAAATCATATTGCTTTTAACAATGTGGCAATTTTGTTAAATTGATTTATTTTATCACCTTTAACATTTGTATTTTTTTGACTAAATGTTAAACGAATAATTTTTAACTTTGCAGCACTAATAAAATAGTAAAGTAAATTAATGAAGAAATCATCTATTTGGTTGCTGACATGCGTACTGATATTCGCGTTCATAGGTTTGCTCTATTTGCAAGTCAATTATTTTCGCACCCTGCTGAATTATCAGGAAACGCAATTTGAAGACGCCGTAAAACGGAGCCTTCTTCAGGTGTCGCACGACTTGGAATTGGAAGAAACCAAACAAATATTGGTGGACAAACTCTTTGTGTCCCAAAACGATTACAACGGACAACAACGATTTCGCGCCACCCCCATCACCCGCATCGATTCGCAACAGTCTGCTTCCAAAGCGCTGCCGCAAAGTTTCGGCAAAAAAAACCTGCAAACCGCCTCACAACAAATACAAAAAGCTTTTCAGGAAGGCTATATCTACCAACAGACACTCTTGGAAGAAGTCATCCGAAGCGCGATGAAAGGCAGCCAGCGACCGATCGAAGAACGCATCAACTTCCGGCAGTTAGAATCATATATCCGACAGGAATTGAGCAATAACAACATCGAGCAGCCGTTTATGTATGCCGTAACCGACAAAAACAAACAAGCAATCTATACCGGTCCGAATTTTCAAACAGGACATTCGGACGTCTATACGCAAGTTTTGTTTCCGGCAGACACCGACAGTAAATACTATACGCTGCAAGTCGTTTTTCCGACACAAAAAAAATATAATTTGGATTCGATAAGTTTCATCGTGCCGTCTATCGTCTTTACTATCGTCTTGCTGATAGTATTTGTTGTTACAATTTATATTATATTCAGACAGAAACGTTTGGCAGAAATAAAAAATGATTTTGTCAATAATATGACGCACGAATTGAAAACGCCGGTCGCAAGTATTTCGTTGGCGGCGCAGACTTTGAACGATTCGGAAATAAGTAATTCGCCCGCGCTGATGGAACACGCCAAAAAAGTGATAGACAACGAAAGCAAACGACTGACTTTTTTAGTGGATAAAGTTCTGCAAATGTCGCTTTTTGAAGACCATGCCGTCTCGTTCAAAATGACCAAATTAGACGCCAACGATTTGATCGCAGACGTGGCAGGCACCTTCGCTTTGCGGGTAGAAACAGCAGGCGGAACCATCGACGTCGATCTGGAAGCGCTCGATTCGACCATCGTCGCCGACAAAATGCACTTCACCAACGTGCTGTTCAACCTGATGGAAAATGCCGTCAAATATCGTCGGCAAAACGTTCCGCTGCGATTGGTAGCGCATACCTTGAACGTCGGCAATAAGATTCAGATCATTATCGAAGACAACGGCATCGGCATCAAAAAAGAAAATCTGAAAAAGATCTTCGACCGCTTTTTCCGCGTTCCGACCGGCAATCGACACGACGTCAAAGGCTTCGGACTGGGATTGGCTTATGTAAAAAAAATCATTACCGATTTGGACGGCTCGATCAAAGCCGAAAGTGAAATCGGGATCGGTACAAAATTTATTATAACATTACCATTTGTAGAGAATTAATTCATATATAAATTAACTTTTTAAATTAAAAAAATGATGGACGAAAAAGTAAAAGTCTTCATGTGTGAAGACGATGAAAATCTGGGTATGCTTTTGAGAGAATACCTGCAAGCGAAAGGCTTTAGTGTTGATTTGTTTCCCGATGGGGAAACCGGTGCAAAAAACTTTCCGAAAGAAAAGTACGACGTGTGCATTTTGGATGTAATGATGCCTCAAAAAGACGGATTCACCTTGGCACAGGAAATTCGGACAAGCAATTCGGAAGTGCCTATCATCTTCCTGACCGCAAAAACGATGAAAGAAGATGTGGTAGAAGGCTTCAAACTGGGTGGCGACGACTACCTGACGAAACCTTTCAGTATGGAAGAATTGTTGTTGCGTATCAGCGCTATTCTGCGCCGTGTCAATGGCAAGAAAAGCGTGAAAGGCGAACCGTTTGCATTAGGCAAATACATTTTCGACACGCAAAAACAAACCTTGTCGGATACGAAGAGCGATAACGTGATCAAACTGACCACGAAAGAAACCGATCTGCTGGCGCTCCTGTGCGAAAATGCCAACGAAGTATTGGAACGCAACCACGCTTTGAAGAAAATTTGGGGCGTAGTCGATTATTTCAATGCCAGAAGTATGGATGTGTATATCACCAAACTGCGGAAAATCTTACGCGACGATCCCGAATTGGAAATCATGAACATCCACGGCAAAGGCTACAAACTGATTGTTCCGAATGTCAAAGACTGAACAATCAGCTTGAAAGCAAGGAAAATGTGTTGAGATAACACATGTTTTTAAGTTTTTATTGTTAATAATTCGATCAATGAATTGTAAACACCACTTGCAATTCATTGATCTTTTTTCGTCGAAAAATGTTGTTATTTAGAAAAAAATGCTTACTTTTGCAACCGAATAGTAAATAATTGCTAATAAAAATGAATTTTGGTATCATATACGATAATCATTTTCGATTAATATAAAATGCCACGAAAATGAACAGACAGAACAATAAAGCAATGCTGCTCAGGCTCGCACTTCTTATCGCACTTGTCGAGTGTCTGCTTGCCACGCCCTGTTTCGGACAGCAGACCGATACCCTGCCACGTACAGAATATGCGGGCGTCGAATGTTATCTCTATACCGTTCAGAAAGGCGAAGGACTGTTCCGTGTCAGCCAAAAATTCGGCATCACTCAGGCAGATATTCTCGAACTCAACCCTTCGGCAGCCGACGGACTGAAAATCGGACAAAAAATTTATATTCCGGTCAAAGACCTTTCGGCAACAAATACAAAAGGCGATTTTATTACGCATAATGTCGCGGCAGGACAAACAATTTATTCTATCACAACAAAATACGGAATCACGAAAGACGAATTGCTGCAGCATAACCCCTTTCTCGACAAAGGCCTGAAAGCAGGACAAACACTGAAAATTCCTCTGAAAATAAATGTAACCGAATCAACTGTTAGCACACCGATTGAGCCTCCTGTCGAGCCGGTTGCTACCACAACAAAAAATCAACCGGAACTCGAAGCCGAAACAACAATTCCGACCGTCAAACCTAATGCGAAACCGACCGCCAAACAATCGTCAGATACCGCCAAACAACGAATCCTGTTTATCGGCGACTCGATGCTCGAAACCCTCGGCAAACGAATGCGTCAATATGCCGCCGAAAACGGACACGACCTGCTGAACGTCATCTGGTACAGTTCCTCGACAAAATGGTGGGCGCAGCACATCGACACTCTTTCGCATTTTATCAACGATTTTCGACCTACCTATATTTTTATATGTCTTGGGGCTAACGAACTGTTTGTCAAAGACCTGCAACAGCGCGACAAATGGACGAAACAAATCATTAAACGAATCGGCAACATCCCCTTCGTCTGGATAGGCCCCCCGAACTGGAAAGAAGATACGGGCATCAACGACGTTATTCTGAAAAATACAGGCAAAGAGCGGTTTTTCCTGTCGAAACAACTGAAATTCCGTCGAACCAAAGACGGAAAACACGTTGCAACCTCATCGGCAGCCGATTGGCTCGACGCAGCAATCGAATATTTCAACGACAACGCCCCGCAAACCATTGTGCTCCGCAAACCGCAAAATACCGAAAATATGAGAGGAAAAAATGTGCTGCTTAAGCCATTAAAATACTGAATATGAACGAAATATGTAATGGACTGAAATTGCTGTTCGCCCGAAAAATACCCGACGTCCTGCTCTTCAATTCAGGTACGTTTTGGACGCTGTTTATCCTCTTCATTACCGTTTATTCATTGATTTACAGACGAAAAACACAAATGATGCTCTATGTGGCAACATTCAGTCTCGGCTTTTATTTCCTTACCAACGGCTTCTATTTTCTTATTTTGCCTTTCACCGCTTTGTGCGATTTTTTTCTTGCCAAAAAGATATATAATACTGATAATCAGCGCAAAAAAACGTTTTTCCTTTCGATCTCCATTGTGTTGAGTCTGGGAATTTTGTTTTATTTCAAATACACCAATTTCTTTATCAAAAGTTGGAACGAGATTTTCAGCGGCAATTTCAATCCCGTAGATATTTTTCTGCCCGTCGGAATATCGTTCTACACGTTTCAAACCATAAGTTATGTAACTGATGTCTATAAACAGCGTGTGAAACCGGCCGATTCGTTTCTTCAATACCTTTTTTATCTGTCGTTCTTTCCGCTTATTCTTGCCGGACCGATTATGCGCGCCAAAAACTTTTTCCCGCAGATAAAAAACAATAAAACTATCAGTCGATCAATGATTTACGGCGGACTTTGGCTGATTATTCTCGGATTGATTAAAAAAGCGATTTTTGCCGATTATATTGCGCAGTACAACAACTGGGTGTTCGACGCGCCGCTCACTTATTCGGGTTTTGAATGTCTTGTGGCGGTTTTGGGCTATACCGCGCAGATTTACTGCGATTTTTCGGGCTACAGCGATATGAGCATTGGAATGGCCGCAGTTATGGGTTTCGATTTGGGAAAAAATTTCAACCTGCCCTATCAGGCGCAAAATCTGTCGGATTTCTGGCGACGATGGCATATCTCGCTCTCTACGTGGTTTCGCGATTATGTCTATATCCCCCTCGGCGGCAACCGGAAAGGAACCTGTCGCACCTATCTCAACAATCTGATTACTATGCTGATAGCCGGACTTTGGCACGGCGCTTCGTATATGTTCATTATCTGGGGCGGAATGCACGGCGTCGGTCTGATTGTGCACAAAATGCAGAAAAAATGGCTCGACCGAATCCCCGACCGTTGGTATTTTAATATTTTCTGGCGACTTCTGACGTTCTCGTTCGTCGCCTTTCTCTGGATTTTTTTCCGCGCCGCAAATTTAACTGTCTGTAAAGATATGATTAGCAATACAATATGCCATTTCGATTTTGCATATTTTATGCCGTTTTTGCAAGTTCGCCCGACTTATTGCGTTTTTCTGCTTCTGATTTTTCTTTTACACTCTGTTAAACAACCGTTTTGGGACAGGATGCAAGCAATTTTCATTCGCAGTTCGATAATTGTGAAAATATTGTTGTTTACGATTGTCATTCAACTGATTATACAATTTGGCAGCGACGAAGTTCAACCTTTTATTTATTTTCAATTTTAGGACTATGAAAAAATATGCAGGTCTGATAATCATACTCGTAATTCCGCTGATAATCATCTGTGTCTATTCGTTCAGCACGCTCGATTTTTCGGGCTTGAGAAAAGCCAATATTTCATCCTGTTTCAGACCGCTTACAGAAATTCCTGCCGACACCGCAGTTTCGGAAGAAATCAAAGCCGATACCGCGATTTGCGACACAGCCCGACAGCGCATTCTGTTTATCGGCGACTCGATGCTCGAAGGCTTGGGCAAACGGATGAAGTATTATGCCGGCGAGAACGGGCACGAACTTCAATACGTGATCTGGTACAGTTCCACAACCAAAACGTGGGCTGAGCATATTGATAC
>JAISUM010000044.1 GCA_031272095.1 Candidatus Symbiothrix sp.
ATCAGATTGGTGGGGCAACACGAGCAGTCGAACCATGCGGAGCGTTTGTGTTTGCCGTGCGATTCGAGCGGATTGGGGTAGAAAAATTCCGTACCTGAGTGCGAGATGCCCGAAATCACGCCGTTGTAGAGCATTCGTTCCAGGACGTCCACATAGCGGGCGTTGCCGGTAAGACGGAACATACGGTCGTTCCAGTAGACGCCGCCGATTGCCGCGCAGGTTTCGGCATAAGCCGTCAGGTTGGGCAATTCGTAATTGTCGCCAAAAGCTTCTCCTCCACCTTTGGCGCCCAGTCCGCCGGTGATATACATTTTTTTATGCACAACGTTTTCCCAGATTTTATCTATGGCGGCGCGATACTCTTTGTCGCCAAAAATTGCAGCCACATCAGTCATTCCGGCGTACATATAGACGGCGCGGACGGCATGTCCGACGGCTTCGTCCTGTTCGACGACCGGTTTATGGTCTTGACGATAGGCTTCCCTGCCTTGTATATCTGTTTTACCGCGATTGTCGAGAAACTGTTTTGCCAAACGCAGATAATCGGCTTTTCCGGTGATTTGATAGAGTTTGATCAGTCCGGTTTCGACAATCTGATGACCCGGAAATTCCAAATGCAGATTATTGACCGGCTCGTTCATAAAAGTTTTGACCAACAAATCGGCATTTTTGAGGGCAATATCGAGGAAATTGCGTTTGCCGGTTGCCCAATAATGCGCTGCAGCTGCCTCGTAGAGGTGTCCGGCATTATAAAGTTCGTGGCTCATACCGAGATGAAACCAGCGTCCGCCGCCCGATTTGACCCAACCGGAAGTCGGATGTTGCGGATCGATGGTGCGCCAAGTCGCAAGATAGCCGTCGGGTTCCTGTCCGTAAGCAATCAAAGTGATGATCGAATCCAAGTAGCTGTCTAAAGCGGGATTGGGCGCATTGACCAAAGTATATGCCGCACCTTCGATGGTCTTATAGACGTCGGTGTCGTCGAAGACCATTTTGCCGCGTGCTTTCGCCTCGCCCCGTTTCTGTTTGCCGCGAATAACGTCGCCTGCCGTAACAAAATTTTCCATTCTGCCCTCTTCCTCACACTTTTTGAAGGCGTAGGCAATGGTTTTTTCCTGCACCGTTTTGATTTTAGGCAACCAAAAGTTGTCGGTCAATGTGATTTGACGCAAATTAACTTGTCGAACCGGATAATCCGACGTTTGAGCGGAAACACTCGAAAAGGCTGTCAGCAAACAGCCTACTGATGTTGAAATGATGATTTTTGTGTTCATCTGTACTTAATGATTTTTGTTAGTAATAAAAAAACTGCACAAAGATAGTCAAATATTTCAACTTCGGAGGTAGAATTATCGGTCATTTTATCAGAATTATCGGTCATTTTAATCACGGTAATAAAAAAATTTTCATAAAATCACCATTCAGCCAAAAAAATGACTATCTTTGCAGCCGAAATTTGAACATTATAAACGCATTCAATTCTTTATGAAACATGTGAAGCGAGTAAAACTATCTGTTATCTATTTGATATTGAGTGTTTTACGCAATACAAAACTAACAGTTATTTTTCTTATACTGATACTCGGCAGCTTATCGACGACCGGCTCTGCGCAAATCAATATAGGAACCATGAACGAACCGCATCGGGCTGCAGTTTTGCAGATCCGCACTTCTTCAACGCCCGGAGGCAACGATACGTTGGGGATGAAATTGACGGTAGTTGCCTTGCCGGATACCGCCCATCTGAACCTGACAACCAATCCTGCCATCCATGACAGAGACACAGACGAAACAGCCATCGGAATGGTGGTCTATAACATCACGGACGATTGTACCGCCGGATTGACGCCTTGCCTCTATGTCTGGCTCGGCGACAAATGGACGCCATTGGGCTGCACGATCCGCAACTGCTATTTCGCGCCGGGCGTCATTTATGTCGATAAAGACAACGACCGCCTCAAACGAAGCGACGAAGAATTTGTCAGCATCTCGCTCGGCAGCGACACGATCATCATCGGCACGTCGGCTTCCGGCGGAAATTGCGCCGAAAACTATAGCTATCAGTGGTACGAATGTCCGTCAGGATCATGCCCGGACGCCAATGCCACAGGCGACAACATCATCGCTGCCAACGGATGGAATCCGATCGGGGCGGCAACTGCCATGCTCGACTATCCGGTGCCGAATACGCTCGCAGCCGGATCCTACCGCTATATCCGCAAAGATATATGTGCAACAGAATCGGCTTTTACCAACGTCGTAACCGTAACCGTCGTGCCGGATGTGCCGTTGGTCGGAACCATATTCAACCCCTGCGAATAATCACTAACCACTAATCACTAATCACTATACAATGAAACCTGCTCTCAAAAAAATATTGCTGATGATACTCCTCGCAGTATCGCTACATACCGTCAATGCCCAACAACGCTACTATTGGGTGGGCAAAGGTGATAAAACTTCTTGGTCGGATCTGATGAACTGGTCGGCATCTTCGGGCGGTCTGGGCGGTCTGGCAGGCGGTATTACCATCGTACCTACGACAACAACTACGGTCGTTTTTGACCAAAATTCAACGCTGCTCGCCGACCGATGGGTAACAACCGGTGGCAGCGTAACTTGCGACAGCTTGATTGTAGCGAATTGTACGGCAAGCACTTTGCCTGTATTCAATATTATAAACTCCACCTATACGCTGACTATCAACGGATCGCTCTTTTTGCAGTCGGGCGTAACATTTCGATCAGGGTATCATGCGCCCATTATTTTTGCAAGTAATCGCGCAGAAGAAACCATAGATATTAACGACAACAACCTGTCTGCATCAGTCAACTGGATTACCGCCCCTTCTACCACGAATGGCAACAGAACAAATTTTTCGGGTACGGCAGTCTATAAATTGGCAAACAACACCAATTTTGCCGAAATAGCCATCAATGCAGGCGCCACGCTCGACTTGAACGGTAAAAATATTTTTTGCCACAGCATAACCACAAACAGCACCGGGAATATTAAATTCGCCGGTTCGGTCGTCGATTGCCGATATAGCTGGTCGTATTCTACAGGCACTCCTACTTTGACCACCACAGAAACCGCCAATTCGCTGATTCGGATCGGAACATATAATTTTACGGCAAAAGCGAACGACCAATACAACGAAGTGGAATTTTATGCCGGCAATACCATGTCGCAATCAGCACGCACCATGTCGTTCGGATCCTATAAAAAAGTAACCGTCAAACGTGGCGGATTAACGCTTTCAAGCGTTACGATCGACAGTTTGTTGATTCAGACGACGGGGTATATTGATTTTCGCAGCGTTACCGTCAATAATTATTTGGAAGCAAAACCGGCTGTTTGCGGCGGACAAGTCAAACTGTTCAGCTATTGGAGAGGCATCGCGGCATACGTAAACGATGCGAGAGGCGAAATTGCTTTGGGAGCAAGCGCTACTACGCTCATCGAACGCGCCGTCATTTACGATTTAGGCATCAGCCGAACCGTGAACGCCGCCAAATCATACAATTGGGGAAATGTGTCGGGTTTCAATTTTACGACTTCGCCCGATGCCGGTCGCGATATGTATTGGATCAAGGGCGGCGGCGACTGGTGCGATCCCGCACATTGGGCGTTAGACGCTGCCGGAACAACACCCGCCAACTGCATCCCGACACTCGCCGACAATGTGTTTTTCAACGCCAATGCCAATCTCGGCGGCACTGCCATCTCCGGAAGCAATCCGATCCACTGCTCGATGGATATTTGGTGCAACGATTTGACTTTCAACGGTGTGCCGGGATCACCCGTGCTACTGTTTCGCGGATCGCCACCGGATACCACTTTCTATACCCAATTGAATGTCCTCGTTCATATCGGCGGCTCGATGACTTTGCAGCCTCCGCTCTCTTTTGAATTTTCCGGTTTTCAGTACCAAAGCATGGACTGGACTACTAATCAGATATTCTTTGTGAGCAACGACGCCAACGAAACCATTACAACCAACGGCGTTGCTGTTCCCTACGATTTTGTATTTCAAAGCATTAACGGCAACGGCAAATGGAAATTCATGGACGATTTGGTCTTGTTTTCAAGCACTATGACTACGACTGAAAATGTTGGCTCTGCTACCGGCAATTATATACTCAGATCCATCTATCTCAATCGGGGCGGCTTAGATTTCAGCGGACACAAATATGTCATTCGCCGATTTGCATGCAAGGCAGACAACACGCTTTCCGGTTTTTCGGAACTGCCTGCTACTCGCTCTCTGAATATCGCCGATGCTACGATGGATATTTTTGTCGAATGGTCGTATCTCGGCGGTCAGCAATTGACCGCTGCACAATCAGCCAATTCTGAAATCCTGATGGGCGGCGATGGCTATACAACCGTTACCGCAACAAGGACCAACGATTATTACCATAATATCACGCTGCGTAAAAAAGGCGGAACTTTTAGCAGCACGGAAAACCCGGCAGGCTATTATTGCCATTTCAACAAGATCACGTTAGATTGTACGGCAGCTACCCTGCAAGGCGGAACTTCGACAGAACTCACGCTTCGCCCCGATTCCTTGCGTTTCATCGGCTACGGCACTTATACGATTAACAAAAGTATGAATGTCAACGAATACATCGGCACCTCGTTGGCATGCGGCGGCAGTACGCAAATCACTGCATCCAATCCCATCACCATCACTATCGGAACAACCATTCCCGTCAAAACCGACCGCGTCCAAATCCGCAATACGACGCTCAACAACATCAGCATCACGCCCGATACGCCTTATTCGATCACAGATTGTACGCTGACCGGCACCAGCAACGGTTGGACGGTATCCAGCAGTCCGGCAATGACTTCTTATTGGGTCGGCGGCACCGGCAATTGGAGCGACGTGATGCACTGGGCAAACAGTAGCGGCGGCACACCCGGCTCCGGCTGTATCCCCCGCGCCATCGACAACGTCATCTTCGATAACAATTCATTTTCGGCAGCCGGACAAACAGTAACCATCGACGGACCTTCCTATTGCGACTCTATGTCGTGGATCGGCGCAGCAAGCCTACGACCGATACTCTCGTTTGTCGCCTATAAAGAATTATATATCGCCGGATCTTTGCTTTTGCAAACCAATATGAGAGTTGACGGACAAGACGGACGCATTCACTTCACCACCAACAGAGCCAATGAAACCATTACGACCAATGGCGTAAACGTACAGCCGAACTATCTTTATTTTCAGGCAACCAATAAAGCTGCAGGCTGGATACTCGCCGACGATTTGATACAGAGCGGCTGTTGTCCGAATGTGTATTTTGACAGAGGTACATTGAATTTAAATGGCAAACTGATGCGAACTCATGCTTTTTACGGAAATACATCCACAGCAGGCAGCGACAGAAGCACCAGAAAGCTGATTCTCACCAATGCCACCCTCGATTTGCCTTCTTCCAACGGCGGCGGTTATTACTATTATACCGGCGAGCTGTATGCCGATAATTCTACCATCTCTACCAATTTTACGACCAACGGTACTATTACGGTAGAACCCGGCGCTCAATACCATAATTTGTATATCAAGGGCACTGCGGCATGGGAAACAGTGTGGCGCACGATCACCTACGGCAAATACAATAAAATACAAACGGACAGAGGCAATGTCGTATTTAATGGTATTGAAACCGATACGCTGATATTGGGCAATAATGCGGAAGATACTTATAAATTCACATCCGACAGCACCCTGCACGTCAATGAAGCTTTCTATGGCAGCGGCACGCCCTGTAATCCGATCTTTTTGCAATCGACGACAGAAAACAAACCCGCCATTTTCGACATTAAAAAAGCGGCAGCCAATATGCCCGACGATACACTGATGATCGATTATGCCTATATTCACGGCATCAAAGCGGTTGTGAGCAGCAACAACGCCAAGCTCTACAAAGCATTTCATTCGCCCGACGTGGTGAGCGGTGGCAGCACATGGGCTTACGGACTTGGCAGCGGCACGGCAAACGCCCCAAGCGCCAACACCTACAACCAAAATTGGGCAAGGATGGACGTCTTCCAATCGGGCGGCACCACACCTTTCGGCGACGATTTCTATCTGAATTGCGAACAAATCCCTTACCACCTGACGGCAGTCAATTTTATGCCTACTCCGGGCGCTACTTTTGAATGGCGCAAAGACGATGCTAACGGCGAGCTGATTAGTACCGACTCCGAAATTTTCATCAACGAAAGCGGCGCACATACGATCTGGTTGCAGGTAAGTTTCGCCAATGGCTGCGTCTCGTCGGACGACGTCGTCATTACCGTCGAAAACGTGCCGGCGGTGAGCGTGTCGATCCATACGCCTGCGGTCGTCTGTGCCGGACAAAATCTCACTCTACCTACACCGGAGGTCGTCAATAGCAGCAGCGTTCCGCAAACCGGTTGGCAAATCGAAACAGGCGTCAATAGCGGCGAATATGTAGCCTTTGTTGCACCCTATATCGCAGCTTTGGCAGACAACGGCAAGCGCGTGCGTTACGTCGCCAACAATGCCTGCGGACCCGGATACAGCAATGCCGAGCCACTGACCGTTACCAATTGCGCCGTCCCTTCCCCGCTCTGTACCTGCGCCGGCAGCTATTTGGATATGAGCGTTCCCACTTTACAGGCACGCGGCGGAACAATCTCCGCTTCCGGCTGGCAGATCGAAAATTCGGCTGGTAGCAACACCTTCGTCGCACTCACGCTACCCTACTCGCTGCACGCACAAGACAACGGCAAAAAAGTTCGCTATTATGCCACTTCGGAATACGGCACCGGCTACAGCAACAACGTCGTGCTGGAAGTGAATTGCTGCCTCAATATTTCGGGACTGACAACGGTGCAAGTCGGCACCGACATCACGCTCTTCGGATCAGGTGGCACTACTTGGTCGAGCGCGAACACGGCAATAGCTACCGTCAGCGCCACCGGACAAGTACATGGCGTCGCGACAGGATCCGTCCGCCTGACCTATTCCAACCCGACCACCGGTTGCAGTATGACTTACGATATTACGGTAACGCCGTAAGCTGTTGCATTTATCGAAAAAATTGATTACCTTTGCCGAAAATCAAATAAAAACAAGCAATCATGAAACGATTTACAACAATGGCGATGGCGTGTATGTACTGCCTCGCCCTGTTTGCACAGCCAAACAACAATTTAGAGTTTACCTCCGTCAAAGAATTACCGATTACGCCGGTGAAAAATCAAGCCAGTTCGGGAACTTGCTGGTGTTTTTCGGGTTTAGGTCTGATAGAAGCCGAATTGCTCCGTATGGGTAAAGGCGAATACGACCTGTCGGAAATGTTTGTCGTCCATCACAATTATGCCGACAAAGCCGAAAAATATGTCCGCATGCACGGCACCTCCAATTTCGCGGGCGGCGGCTCTTTCGACGACGTCTTGTGCTGTATCCGCGATTACGGCATCGTCCCCAACGAGGCACAAGTCGGCTTGAACTACGGCGACACCCTGCACAAACACGCCGAACTCGACCAACTGCTGAAAGCCTATACGGAGGTCATTGTCAAAAATCCGAACAAAACGCTTTCCACCGCTTGGAAAAACGGTTTGAATGGCATTTTAGATGCTTATCTCGGCGCCTGCCCGACCACTTTCAAATATCAAGGGAAAATCTATACGCCGAAATCCTTTGCCGCCGCTTTGGACATTCATCCCGAAGACTATATTTCGCTCACTTCATTCACCCACCATCCGTTTTATACGAAATTTGCGATAGAAATACCCGACAACTGGCGTTGGGCGGAATCCTACAACCTGCCGATAGATGAATTGATGGCAGTTCTCGACAATGCCATCGACAAAGATTATCCGGTGGCGTGGGCATCCGACGTCAGCGAAAAAGGCTTTACGCGACAAGGCATTGCAACGATGCCGAAAATCACCGATCAGGCACCCGCCGGTACCGACGAAGCCAAATGGCTGAAACTGACACAAAAAGAACGCGAAGATTCATTGGCAAAAATCGATAAAACCACTTTGCCCGAATTGGAGATCACCCAAGAGATGCGCCAGACGGCTTTCGACAATTACGAAACACAAGACGATCACGGAATGATGATATTCGGCATCGCCAAAGACCAGCACGGCAAATCTTACTATATGGTGAAAAATTCGTGGGGTACCGGAAGCCCTTACAAAGGCATCTGGTATGTTACACGACCTTTTGTGGAATATAAAACCATCGACATCGTCGTGCATAAAAACGCCATTCCAAGCAATATCAAAAAGAAATTGGGCATCAAATAAAGCTCGCAATTCGGCACGAGAAGGAAAACTCAAAGAAGTTGTTTCATCTTATAACAAGAAGCCCGCTACTATCACAGTAGCGGGCTTCCCTTTTTATTTTTATGTTTTCGTGTCCTCGCAGGGGCTCGAACCCTGGACCCATTGATTAAGAGTCAATTGCTCTACCAGCTGAGCTACGAAGACTTCCGATTGTTATAATCGGCTGCGAAGATACGAGTTTTTACGCAATTTTCCAAATTCGGACAAGAAAATCTCAATACACGACTTTGTCGGTAACGGCACCGCGACTGTAAATCTCTTGTCGGATATAGACCGTTCCTTGTACCGGACGCTCAACTCGGATGCCCTGCAAATTGTAATAGCGGGTGACAATTTTGTCGCCAAAATCGCTTGCCGGACTGACAATGGCTGTCTCTGTGAATCGCGGCGCAAACACTAAATATTGCATATTTTTATTAGTGCCTTTGATCAATTTCGACATATTGGGCGGTATCTCCGACGTGATTCTGAAATCGTGAGTAAGGTTATCGACAAACCAGCGTTCTTCGGCGGTGATGGATGAATCAAATACGATCTTGTGCATATCTCCGGCAGATGTTGCGGTGGTGATATATGCCTCCTGATCGGTATCATATTTAAACGCCGAGCCATCGTTTTTAGCTACAATTTGGAAATTGTCTTTATTGCCTACACATTTCCACATCTGCGATTCGTCTCCGGAAACAGAATCAACTTGCGCTACTAAATTGCCTGCGCCCTGATTGGTAATGACACGTTTGGGATACACCGTGCGCATTTTGAAATAAATTGAGTACCAGTATTCATCCGTTGCCGAACTGAATTTCACCGGATAATCAATCGCTTTGGCGGTGATGGTAATCGTTACGGTATCGACGCCGAAACTTGCCAAACGAATCTGCACCGTATCGCTCTGCACCACTGTCGGCTGATAGGAAACGAACAGTGTGTCGCCGGTGGACGGCAGACTTGCCGCGGATACCGAGAATGCAGAAGATTCGGTCTGACTGACGTCAATATTGCTCGTCAGATCAACTGACGAAACGACAATGGTATCGACAATTGTTTCGTTAATAAATACCCTGCCCAGATCTTTGCTGAGTGTTTTGACGCTGATTTGACCTGTTCCGAAAGGCAAAAAGGTGATGGCGCGTCCGTTGTGGTCTTGCGAATGTCCAATCTGCGGGCTGACACCTGCGCCGTTCATATAATTAGCGTACAGGGGATGCAGGAAGCCCCAACCCGAATAGGAGGCGCTCTGGGTTTCTTCCTCGAAGGTCAAATCTTCGCCCGAACCGCTTGCGACCAACACATATCGTGCGTCGTCTTCGTTGAAGAACATTTCAAGACCGCTTTTCGAGATGATTCTACAAGCGTCGTAACTGCCTGTAAATTTCCACAAGTAGGCGTCATCGGCGACGGTGAAAGTCGGTACGCCGTCGGTGGTTACTTTGTTGCCGCTGCCGTTGTCGGAGAAGACATTGGTGAGCGTTGAGCCTTCATTTTGGCGTTTGAAACCCATATAATACCAGTATTCGTTTTCAGCGTCGCTGAGTCTTACCGGTGGCGTAGCAGGGTCTTGTGCCTGCACGTTTGGCGCCAAAGTCAATAAAGCCAGCGCCGGAATGATTAGATTTTTCATATTACAAATTGTTTGTACTGATAGTATTTATCAGTGGATTGAAATGATTTCCGACTGCAAAGTTACCTTTTTCTTTTCATAAAAACAAAAAAACAAAATAAAAATCAGAGAATTATCGCAGGATTGAAGGGCGATGCACAGCGAAATCAATAAATGATATATGTTAATTTTATTCTGTTTTCGGTGGAATTTGTGCTGATGTTGTCAAAATATTTGTAGCGTGTCTGTCTAAAATAAAATCGCTGCTCTGCGCTTATTTTCATTGATTTATTGAAAAAATAACCAATGTCAATAGAAATTGTACTTAACCGCGCAGTGCTTGAACTGCCTTTCAAACGGGCATAATCCAAATCGTCTGTTTCGGCACTTTTGCTGCTGTTTGAGTTGATGGTGAAAAAATGATAGTGTTTCGCCGAAAAACCTACACCATTGCCGCCCGCGAAACAGCAATCTTCGACACCATCGTTTCTGAACTCCTGCAACATACTGATGCTACGGATGTTGATATTTTCTTGTAAAGGAAAACATTGCCTTTCAGACCTTTAACTTTTTGCAATTACAAGGAACAATATAAAAAAGCAGGTATGTAGCGTATTATATCAAATTAAAGAGTTTCAATAATTTTGCAGAATTTCCTTTTGAAACTTTACGTTCGATATATCCTTCTGTAGTAACAAACCTAACTTTTGTGATTTTGTACGTTTTTAGTGCATTTAGGTCTTCCTCCGGAAGCATATAGTTCGTTTTTAGCGTGAAATGAGAAATATTTCCCATACTAAAATACTCGCTCACAGAAGTTTCAATGTTGTAAAGTGTAACAATGGAATCGTTTTCCAATTTAAACATAAATTCTGCACCTTTTTCCATCGTGTATATTTCACCTCCACCATTGAAATTGGCATAAAATACTGGTGTTTCATTAACTACACGAATACGACAGTTGAAGCCATCGCTAATGGATACATAACTCGTTTCCTTCACTTGTTTGCCAGTAAAGTCGTCTTTCTCATTCTTCACTATTTTTTGTGAAAAAACACTACAACTAATTGTTGCAAATACCATCAACAATATTAACTTCCTCATATATATTTGATTTCTGTTTAGCGAGTGCAAAGGTATACATTTTTACGGAAAAAGCAATATTATTTCCTCTTTTTGGCAATATTTTGTCAATTGCAGGCAAAATATTGAGAAAATCCGCAGCGCAAGACGTAAAACGGTAAAGCGATGAAAGAAAAAGAGTTACAGAACACAGAGCGTTACATCCGCGTTGGCACAACGCTTTACAAAATCGTGCGGCGACCGCGCATCAACGGCGACGAGGTCGAGGACAAAATCGTTTGGAGTTACGAAACATTGCGGCAGGATTACGGCAAAAACAACCTGCCCGAAATCGAGAAATACGACGGATTTTGCATCATTCCCGACCACATCAACTATTGTCAGGTTTTTGGCACATATCTGAATCAGTATGAGCCGATTTCGCACATTCCCTGTTCGGGCGATTTTCCGCACATTCGCCTGTTTTTGGAACATATTTTTTGCGAGCAAATCGAGTTTGGGCTTGATTATCTGCAACTGCTTTATACACAGCCAACTCAAATGCTGCCGATTCTGCTTTTAGTTTCAAACGAAAGGAATACGGGCAAAACGACCTTTTTACGATTTCTAAAAATGATTTTCGGCAAAAATGCGACTTTCAACACCAACGAGGATTTCCGCAGTCAGTTCAATGCCGACTGGGCAAACCGGCTTTTAGTTTTGGTCGATGAACTGCTTTTGAACAAAATGGAAGATACCGAAAAAATCAAAAATCTTTCTACCGCAGGCGATTACAAGATTGAAGCGAAGGGCAAAGACCGCCGCGAAATTGAGTTTTTCGCAAAGTTCGTGCTGTGTTCCAATAACGAGCGCAACCCGATAATTATTCCGAAAGAAGAAGTTAGGTTTTGGGTACGCAAAATCAATCCCGTAGAACAGGACAACATTCATTTGCGGGAGCAGATATACAGCGAAATTCCGCACTTTTTGCATTTTCTCATTAACCGAAAACTATCAACGGAAAACGAGTCTCGGATGTGGTTTAATCCGCAACAACTCGAAACTCCGGCGCTTTTGAAAATAAAAAAGTACAATACCAACAAGATTGAAATGGAAAT
>JAISUM010000043.1 GCA_031272095.1 Candidatus Symbiothrix sp.
CGCCCCAGCCGCGCTCTAAATGTAATTTGATAACTTCGTCAAAATACAACTTCTGTTTTTTGGTGTGTAAATACATAAATTAACTCTTTGGAGAGTCAACTTTTTTCAGGGTAAGACAGCCCCCCCAAAAAACAAATGCCGCGAAAGCGGCAAGGTTTTTCTTTGTAAGGAAAAAAATAAAGGTGCTGTTTTCAAAACTGCACCCATATTTGATTATAAAACGTTTTTAACGCTGGTTTTTCAATCTTTTAATTACCTGTTCAACAGGCAACAAAAATTTACTCCAGTAAACAATCGCCGCGTCATAACCGCCGCTTGCCGCTTTTTGAATAGCGTTGAAAAGATATAAACCACCACTATCGGTTTATAATTTCTTTTTCAATCTTCTCGTTTTTAAGTCGAACAATAAAATCTCATTACTTTCACTTTTATCTTTCTTTCGATTCCTGTTTATATCAAAGAATCCCGATACTATCAATGTTCCTGTAAATTCATTAATGCTCCATACATTAACATAATAATTATCTTCTGTCAACTGTTGCATATCGTTTCCGCTTGGTGAAAATACGAGGATTTGCCTTGGGTCATCCCAATCAATATCCTTTTTATTATCCAAGTCAATCGTATTCGCAACAACCAATACAATATTTATTCCTAAACTGTCAATTTTCACTTGTTGAACAGTACTTAATCGCGAACCTTCTACAAAGTCAATTTCTTTGATAGTTCCTGTTAATGTATTTATAAACAGTAAATTGCTTCTGACCTTTCCCATTTTTGGCCGGTGTTCAGATGTTGCCACAGTAAACTCCGTTCCTTTCAAATCTATGAATTTATTGTATTCGTAAAGGATTTTTGACGACTGTGCACGTGTTGTTCCAATTACTGAAACGATAATGATTAGAGTTAAAATTAAATTCTTCATATATAATCCATTTTTTTAATTTACAATGCTAAAATCAATAGTATTAAGTTTATAAGTTTTTTGTTGTTCTTGTCCTTCAATTACAAAATCAATAAAAACTATGATTACATCATCTAATTGATAAGAAATATTTTTAACCGTTATCTCTGACTTATTGGAAATTCCATTTGCTTTTGCTATATCAGATACAACAATTTTTCTCAATTCTGCACCGTTCAGTCTTCTGAAATTAGGTAATTGTTTGCAAAGTACATCAATATCAACTTTATATATTTCTGCTATTTTTCCTCTAAAAAATCCTGAATGTACTTTCCCATAATATAGATACCCATCAGTTGTATCAAATATATAATAGTTGTTTTTTGCAATCTTTTCGGAATATTCATTACTTGTCATACAAGTAAAAAAGTGTGTTATATCGGACGTGGAACGAGGTTTCTCTATTTTACTAACAGGATGTAATTTGTCATAAAAACTTCTGCAACTACTTAATCTCTCAATATTGCTCATATTGCCAAATAATTTATTGATATAAATAAAATCCCCAGGTAAATCAATTATCAAATATTTAAAATATCTAACTTTACCAATAGACAAAATATCAGAAGATTCTCTTATAACATCAAAATTATTAGTCTTTATTACATTTTCAGACCTCTGTTTGATTCCATATTCTTCAACCTTTCTTTTCAACGGGAAATAAGGCAGTTTATATCTCATTGTATATGTTTCAATGTGAACTGAATCTTTTGATATTATCAAAAATTCAACCTTATGACCTGTCGCTTTTTCTGATATGTATACTTGAGATTGAATAGGCATTGTTGTTAAAATAAATAAAATTATTGAAATTATTTTCATATCAATAATACTTAGAAGTTAAATAATAACTGAATAATTCAGGTCTCATTCCCATTGTATACAAGGACATATAACCGTGAAAAAGCCACGGATGCAAACCAATATTTGGAATCCCAGATAACCAAGCACCTAAAGAAGCAACATTTACACAATTAAGTGTAAGACCCTGATATGGTAATGCTTTTGCAAGATAAGAAACTCCTCTCAAAGGAATTTTATTAATATTATTTACTGCTAATTCCCAATTATTATAGTGACTATAATCCCAAAAAGTGCTTTTACCCGGTAATCCTAAACCAAATTTTCCATAACTTTTAATATCTCCTATTATTTCATTTCCAAAAGATAATTTATCGACTCCTTGTCCTTTTAATCTTGAATAAAAAAATGGATTTTTTTTGTCGGGACCAAAAGAAATAAGATTATCGGCTTCTGAATCGCCCCAAGCAGAATGAGAGATAATAGGATCATCTTTATCTGTATATAAATTTGTTCCTTTTTGGCTTGGAAATGCTGTATTCCAAAAATCCTGTAAATTCGCCAACGCTCCCAATCCATATCCCAAGTTCTCGTACCACTTGTTACCTTTTTTACCGAGATAGCCAAAAGTACCATTTGTGAAATCATACGAGGCAACGCCTAAACTGATTGAAATAGGCGTTTGTCCGCCTGTGTAAGCACAAGTTCCCACAGAGTTAATGAGTGAAGAACCCGCTATTGCGGCAGTGTTTGCCATTGGAATACCCGAACCCGCTATCGCCCAACCCGCGTAACCGCTCACACCACCAACAACTGCACCACCAAGCATATAACCCCAAGTTTTGCCCGAACTGTAATCCCATTTGGTTGGGTTGTATTGTCCTTCGTTTGCAATAACTCCGCCAGAATACGCGCTGATAACTGCACCTATTATTACAGGCACCAACAAAGGAAGTTCCCCTGTCGGATCCGTATATTTCAGCGGATTATTCAAACAATAGCTATACCGATTAAAGCTCTGCGAGAACCCCGGCGCTTGAATGTATAGATCAGGACTTAAAAACCGCGACACAAGCGGGTCATACATTCTGCCGTTCATATTGATCAGTCCGAACTGTGGCAGGTGTTCGTGTCCGGTGTAGCCGCGATGGAAATCGAAAGTGCAGTTGAAAACGAGTTGGTTGCCCCAAGCGTCGTAGGTGGCGTGGAAAGATTCTGTGCCGTTGTTGTCGGTCAGCGAAACAATGCTGCCCAGATGGTCGGTGTGAGCATAGTAAAACTCGCCCTTGATATCGCGGCTGCGTGTCAAATAGACGGCTGCCAATCCGTCGCCGCCATAGATGTAAACATAATGTCTGAGTGAACCTACCATATCTGTTTTTTCGTAATCACCGGTAAAGATAGATAATATTTTTGAAAGTGCAAAAAAAAATGAGATTTTTTCTCTGAAAAATTTTCCGAAACTGCCCTTGCAATTGTTTTTCCCCGAAAAATCTTAAACATTCTCTCAATAAATTTTCGATTATCAATTATTTATAGTACTTTCGCATCCGAAAATTGAATAAATATTATTTGGATAATACAAAAATGAGAAAATGGCGAGTTGAAGATTCCGAAGAATTGTATAATATTCGAGGTTGGGGATTGGATTATTTTTCGGTCAATGAAAAAGGTCATATCACGGTTACGCCGAAAAAAGACGGTGCGCAGGTCGATTTGAAAGACCTGATGGACGAATTGACGGTGCGCGATGTAGGGGCGCCGCTCTTGGTGCGTTTCCCCGATATTTTGGATAACCGGATCGAAAAAATCACCGGCTGTTTCAAAACGGCGGCGAAAGAATATAAATACACGGCGAAAAATTTCATCATCTATCCCATCAAAGTCAATCAAATGCGGCAAGTGGTGGAAGAGATTGTCAGTCACGGCAAAAAGTTTAATATCGGGCTGGAAGCCGGCTCGAAACCCGAATTGCACGCAGTACTGGCGATCAATACCAGTCCCGATTCGCTGATTATCTGCAACGGCTACAAAGACGAAGACTATATTCAGTTAGCATTGCTGGCGCAAAAAATGGGGAAAAACATTTTTCTTGTGGTGGAAAAACTCAACGAGCTGAAACTGATTGCCGAACTCGCAAAAAAGATGAAAGTGCGTCCGAATATCGGTATCCGCATCAAATTGGCAAGTTCGGGCAGCGGCAAATGGGAAGAATCGGGCGGCGACGTCAGCAAATTCGGTCTATCGTCAAGCGAATTGTTGGATGCTTTGGATATTTTGGATAAAAACAAGATGGAAGATTGCCTGAAACTGATACATTTTCATATCGGCAGTCAGGTAACCAAAATTCGGCGCATCAAAAACGCCTTGCGCGAAGCATCGCAATTCTATGTGCAGTTGCGTCATCTCGGTTATGCGGTTGAGTTTGTGGATATTGGCGGTGGTTTGGGCGTCGATTACGACGGGACGCGCTCGTCGAAAAGCGAAAGCAGCATGAACTATTCGATACAGGAATACGTCAATGACTCCATTTCTACGCTGGTGGACGCCTGCACCAAAAACGAAATTCCACAGCCGAACATCATCACCGAATCGGGACGCTCGCTGACAGCGCATCACTCGGTGCTGATCATGCAAGTGTTGGAAACCGCCACTTTACCCGAATGGGGCGAAGAAGAAATTTTGCCCGACGATGCGCACGAATTGGTCAAAGAACTGTATAAACTTTGGGACGAAATGAACCATCCGCGTCTGATCGAGACTTGGCACGATGCGCAACAGATTCGCGAAGAATCGCTCGACCTGTTCAGTTTGGGGCTGATAGATTTGCTGACACGCGCCCAAGTCGAAAAACTCTATTGGTCGATAGCGCGTGAAGTACAACAGATGGCGATGAACATGAAACATGCGCCGGAAGAGTTGCGCAAGATCTCTAAAATGCTGCCTGATAAGTATTTCTGCAATTTTTCACTCTTTCAGTCTTTGCCCGACTCGTGGGCGATAGACCAGGTTTTTCCGATCGTACCCATTTCACGCTTGGACGAACGCCCGAACCGCACCGCTACTTTGCAGGACATCACTTGCGACAGCGACGGCAAAATCGACAATTTTATCAATATGAAAAATTACACCTACCATTTGCCGGTACATTCTTTCAACAAAAAGGAGCCTTACTATATCGGCGTCTTTTTGGTAGGCGCTTATCAGGAAATTCTGGGCGATTTGCACAACTTATTCGGCGACACCAACGCCGTGCATGTCTCCGTCAACAAAGATGGCTATCAGATAGAACAAGTAATTGATGGTGAGACAGTTGCGGATGTTTTGGAATACGTCGAATACAGTCCGAAAAAGTTGGTGCGCACGGTCGAATCTTGGGTTACGACTTCGATGAAAGAAGGACGCATCACGGTCGAAGAAGGGCGCGAATTTTTGTCAAATTATCGTTCGGGACTCTACGGCTACACCTATTTGGAATAACTCATACGGATTTCACGGAATCGAACAGTCGGATAATGCGTTCCAATTCTTCTGATGAAGCAAATGGAATGGTAATTTTTCCTGCGCCTTTGGCATTGATGTTGAAACCGACAGCGGCATGGAAAAAATCCGACAGGTGCTGTTTCAGCAATTGAAATTCGTCTGACGTTTTGTTGGCTACGGCAGGCTTGCTTTTCGGCGTTTCGGGCGGCAATTCTTCGCTTTCTTCGTTTAATGCGCGGATGATTTCTTCTGTTTTACGCACCGAAAAACCGTATTCGAGTATTTGTTCATACACCATCAGCTGTGTCGAGGCGTCTTCCAACGAAAGCAGCAGTTTGGCGTGCCCCATATCTATTTTTTTGTCTTTCAATCCTATCTGAATGTCGGCGGGCAGTTTCAGCAGCCGCAGGAAATTGGCAATCGTAGCGCGTTTTTTGCCGATGCGTTCGCTGAGTCTTTCCTGTGTCAGCTGGTATTGTTCGATCAGCATTTGAAAAGCCAAAGCGATTTCGATAGCGTTCAAATCTTCGCGCTGGATATTTTCGATCAGCGCCATTTCTGCCAAATTTTCATCGGAGGCTTTTCTTATATAAGCGGGGACGGTGGTCAATCCGGCTTTGATCGAGGCGCGATACCGCCTTTCGCCCGATATGATTTGATATTGATTGTCGTCTGTTTCGCGGACTGTAATGGGTTGCACCAAACCGATGGCTTGGATCGACGAGGCTAATTCGTCTAATGATTCTTCGTCGAAATCTTTGCGCGGCTGGTTGGGGTTGACGCTGATTTTCGACAGTTCTATTTCGTTGATGGACGAACTGCCGCCTGTGTTCAAATTTCCGACGTCTATCAAGGCGTTCAGACCTCTTCCCAATGCCGACTTTACTTGTTTTGCCATATTTTATTTATTCCTTTCTATAAGTTCTTTTGCTAATTGCATGTGATTTAATGAGCCTTTGGAGTCGGGGTCGTATAACAAAATCGGCTGTCCATAGCTGGGGGCTTCGCTGATTTTGACGTTGCGTTGGATGACTGTTGTGAAGACCAAATCGCCGAAATGACCTTTGACTTCTTCGTAGATTTGATTTGCCAAGCGCAAACGCGAATCATACATGGTCAATAAGAATCCTTCGATTTCCAAATGCGAGTTCAATTTGTTTTTGATGATTTTGATGGTGTTCAGCAGTTTTCCGATACCTTCCAGCGCAAAATATTCGCATTGCACCGGAATAATGACCGAATCGGCTGCTGTCAGGGCGTTCAGCGTAATCATTCCGAGTGTCGGCGCACAATCGATCAGAATATAGTCGTAATCCGGTTTAAGCGGGTCTAATATGCCTTTCAACACTTTTTCCCGATTTTCGAGTTTCAGCATTTCTATTTCCGCGCCGACCAAGTCAATATGCGACGGCAGGATATAGAGATTCGGCACTTCCGTCTTCAAGATGGCTTCCTGTGGCGATTCGTGATTGATGATACATTCGTATATGGAGCGGTCGATTTTTTGAATATCAATTCCCAAGCCCGACGAGGCATTGGCTTGCGGGTCGGCATCCACTACCAAGACCTTTTTGTCCAAAGCCGCTAACGACGCCGCCAAGTTCATCGTAGTGGTCGTTTTACCGACGCCTCCTTTCTGATTTGCTAAAGTTATAATTTTTCCCATGTGTTTGTTATGCTTTCAGGCTACAAAAGTACGGAATTATTTTGAAAGAAAAAAATTTGATCCATCCCAAGCCTTCAATTATTGACATAAAAAAAAGGTTGTCATCCCGACAACCAATCTTCATTGTTAACCTTAAATCTAATACCATGAAAAACACGATGCAAAGGTAATACTTTTATGTTATAAAACATACTTTTTCGAGGAAAATCTTCGCATATTTAACATAGTTTATATGATTTGAGGCAAAAATAAAGATTTATTCAACATAAAGCACCAATCCCTTGAGATATTCTCCTTCGGGATGGTAAATATTGATGGGATGGTCTGCCGGTTGATTTAACTGGTGCAAAATGCGAATTTTTCGTTTTGATTGCATCGCGGCGCTGAAAACCGACAGGCGGAAATTTTGTTTGGAGACGACTTGCGAGCAGGAAAAAGTGAAGAGGATGCCGCCGGATCGAATTTTTTCAAATGCCAGTGCGTTGAGTTTGCGATAGCCTTGCAGGGCGTTGTTCAGCACGTCGCGGTGTTTGGCGAAAGCGGGTGGGTCTAAAATGATCAGGTCGTAATCGTTGCCCGACTGTTCCAAATAGCGAAAAGCGTCTTCGGCAAAGGCTTGGTGGCGCTTGTCGTCTGGGAAATTCAGCGCGATATTGGCGTTGGTCAGGGCAATGGCTTTTGCCGAACTATCGACCGAATGTACTATCTCGGCGTTTCCGCGCATCGCATAGCACGAAAATCCGCCGGTATAACAAAACATATTCAAGACTTTTCTTCCGTGTGCGTAGCGTTCTAACAGGCTACGGTTGTCGCGCTGATCAACGAAAAAGCCGGTTTTTTGCCCTTTCATCCAGTCTATTTGAAACTGCAAACCGTTTTCTATCGCTATCGGTGAAACGTTTTGTCCGCCTGTCAGATATTCATTTTCGGCGTCCAAATCGGCTTTGTAGGGCAAAGTATCTTCCGATTTGTAATACACATTTTCGACGAGGTCGCCCAAAACCTGTTTGAGCGCTTTTGCCAAATCGTGGCGGATGAGGTGCATGCCGACGGTATGTGCTTGCATGACCGCCGTATTGCCGTAGAGATCCACCACCAAACCGGGCAGCCAGTCGCCTTCGCCATAGACCAAACGGCAGGTATTGTTGTGCGGAGCGCCGATCAGTTGCAGATTTTTTCGGATTTGATACGCCTGTTCAAAGCGTCGGATCCAAAATTGTTCGTCGATCGGTTGGTTTTCAAAACTCAACACACGCACCGCAATCGAACCGATCTGGCAGTGTCCCAAAGCGATAAAATTCTTGCGGGAATCATATACTTCGACAATTTCGCCTTCTTCCGGTTGTCCTTCGGCGTGATGAATGGCGCCCGAAAACACCCAAGGGTGATAGCGATTCAGGGATTCTTCTTTTCCTGTTTTAAGGTGTATTTTTGCGTAAGACATAAATCTTCATATATTTTCAAGCAGGCGTAAGCGTCCAAGGCAGCATAATATTTTTGGGCTTCGCTCAATGTTTCTATTTCCCAATTGCTCAATCGTTGTCCTTTGGATATGCGTTCCTGATAGAGTATGGCGTATATTTTTTGCAGGCTCATGGATTCGATGCCGTATTTGACGACGATTTGTTGCAGATCGACAAAGCCTTGCGGTGTAATCTGTCCGCGTCGGCGCATCGCATCGAAATCATCACGGAGCGACAGCCCGATTTTCAGCAACTTGGGATTGGTCAATAATTGCAGCAAAGGTGGCGGAAAGCCAATAATATTGGCGCGAAAGAGGTAGCATATATCGTGGTCGGAGAGTTGGATCAGGGCGACGCTTTTCATGCAACCTTTGCGAAAAGTTGGGCGGGTTTCGGTGTCAAATCCGATGCGTGCCGATTGCGATAGTCGTTCTGCCGCTTCGTATGCTTTGGCTACGGTATCGACCACTTTCACCTGTCCCGGAAATTTCGCAAGTGGCAGGGCATTCAATTCTTCTTTTGTAATTGTCTGTCCCAATGTGAGTTATTCTATTTCAGATGAATATTTGATATAATGCAATGCGCGTAAAGCATTGACCAAGCGCTGTCCCCAGTATTTCCGAAAATTTTCGACACAAAGGCGCAACGAGTCGTTCATCGTTTCTTTGTATCCGTTTTTGAAAATTGCGATAAAATTGCCCAAATCCTGGTAGATGTCGGTCAGGTCTTCCGAAATTTTGACGGCAACCGGCGAATCGCTCAACTTGATATCGGGATGAAAAGTTTCCAAATAGAGGTCATCGTCGCCCATCAAGCTTGCAATTCGCTGATTGACTTGTTCATAGAGCTGTTCATCTACTTTGGCGTCCAAGTCGGATTCGTAGTTTTCGCTGATTTCCGGTATGATAGACACTTTCAGATAGAGCAGAGGCAGCACTTTGGTCATATTATCCACAAAGGTTTTTTTTTCCGACAGGTGCGCCTTTTCCATAAAAGCGCAAAATTCCAAAGCAATACGTGCAAAATCGACGGTATATTTTGAAAAAACTGTTTCTTCCACCTTGTTGACAATTAAATGATTAACCGTTCATTGAGATCAGAAATTCGGCGTTACTGTCGGTTTTTTCCATCCGGTCTTTGACAAATTCCATAGCTTCGATGCTGTTCATATCGGACAAATATTTACGCAGGATCCACATTCTGTTGATAGTATCGCGGTCTTGCAACAGATCGTCGCGGCGGGTACTGGAGGCTACAATATCGACTGCCGGATAGATGCGTTTGTTCGACAATTTGCGGTCTAACTGCAATTCCATATTGCCGGTGCCTTTAAATTCTTCAAAAATCACGTCGTCCATTTTCGAGCCGGTTTCCGTCAATGCGGTGGCGATGATAGTGAGTGATCCGCCGTTTTCGATGTTACGGGCGGCGCCGAAAAATCGTTTGGGTTTTTGCAGGGCATTGGCATCCACACCTCCCGACAAAACTTTACCGGAAGCCGGTTGTACGGTATTGTAGGCACGTGCCAATCGGGTAATTGAATCCAACAGGATGACTACGTCATGCCCACATTCGACCATTCGTTTTGCTTTGTTGAGGACGATGTCGGCAATTTTCACATGGCGCTCTGCCGGTTCGTCGAAGGTGGAGGCAATCACTTCCGCATCCACGCTACGTTGCATATCGGTAACTTCTTCGGGGCGTTCGTCGATCAGCAAAATGATCATATAAACTTCGGGGTGATTCCAAGCGATGGAGTTGGCTATATCCTTCAACAGCATCGTTTTACCTGTTTTAGGTTGCGCCACGATCAGCCCGCGTTGTCCTTTGCCGATAGGTGAAAACAGATCCACGACACGGGGCGACAGTCGGTCTATCACTTTCGGACTCATACTGCGCGTCAGTTCAAATTTTTCATCGGGGAACAGAGGCGTCAGGTGGTCGAAAGGCACGCGATCGCGCACTTCTTCCGGTTCCAAGCCATTGATATAATCCACTTTGACGAGCGGGAAGAATTTTTCGCCTTCTTTGGGCGGACGGATCGGACCATCGACCACGTCGCCGGTTTTCAGACCAAAGAGTTTGATTTGCGACTGCGATACATAAATATCGTCGGCGGACGAAAGGTAGTTATAATCGGCTGAACGCAAAAATCCGTAGCCTTCCTGCATAATTTCCAGTACGCCGGTGCCGGTCAGGATGCCTTCAAAATCGAAAGAAGTTTCTTTTGATTTGTTTTGCTGTTGTTGCTGCTGATTGCCGTTATTTTGATTGGCGACTTGCGGCTTGTTTTTATTGTTCTGCTGATTATTTTGCTGATTGTGATTGTTGTTATTATTTTTTTGCTTGCTTTGCGGCTGCGGTTGCGACGGTTTCGGAGCAAATAACTCTTTGTCCATAATGGTACTGGCGTTAGGATTGTGTCGAAACACCAATTTTTTAGGTTCTGCGTTTTCCGGTGCGGGCGTCGGAACCGGCGTCGGCGTTTCCGTGCGGACAGCTTCTTGCGGCGCTGTCGGTTGTGCGGGCTGTTCGACGGGTTCGACCGGCGCTACAGGTCTGGGTGCCGAATGATGAATTTCCGGCAAAATCATCGGGTGCGAAAAGGTAGTGATATTGACCGGAATCGGCGCGGAAATACGGTCGCGCTTTTTCTTGATCTGCTCGGTTGAGCTGTCCGGTTCTTGCGGTGCTGTTTTTACTTCGTCTGCGACAGGAGTTGGTTCTGCGGGGGAAGTTACGACCTTTTTCTTGCGTCCTCTTTTGTGCTGATTTTCAGTCGGTTGCTTGTCGGAATCTTTGGCAGGATTCTGTTTGGCGTCGGCTTTCGGAGCGGCTTCGGCGACAGTTGAAGTTGCTTTTTTGGGGCGTCCTCTGTGTTTGTTGCGCCGATAGGCATCTTCGGGTTCTGATTCTTTGACGGACGCTGCCTGTACGGCGGCATTCACAATGGCTTGTTGATCTAATACTTGATATACCAAGTCGTTTTTGGATAATTTTTCCACTTTTTTCAGTCCCAGTTCTTGGGCTAAAGCGACCAATGCGCTTTGCTCCATCCCTTCTAACTGCGAAATATTATATTTCTGCATAATGTATTATGTAAATTATATTTTTTATTTTTATTTATGTGTGTAGGTAAAACAAAATGTGCGGTTGCAAATTGTGGATGCAAAGGTAGTATTTTTTTTTTATTCACGCAAATTTCTTTGCTTAAAAATAAAAAATTCCCCACAATACGGGCGTAAAATGGGGAATTTTCTGCATTTTTTGTTTGCTTATCCTTCTACGATTGCTTCGGAAGGGCAAACATCTGCGCATGTGCCGCAAGATGAACATTTTTCGGGATCGATTTTATAGATATCACCTTCCGAAATTGCCCCAACGGGACATTCATCTATACAAGTGCCGCAAGCGATGCAACTGTCTGTAATAACGTAAGCCATTTTTATATTTATTTTTAAAGTTAATACGGGTACAAAGGTAAAAACAAGTTGGCTATAAACAATGTTTTTCTCGAAAAAAATTGCGCTTGAAGGCTAAATTTAGAATCATTCAAAATAAGTTCAGGCATTTTTATTGGAACAAATCCGTTAGTTTTCGGATTGCCGGAACGACTGATTTGCGTTCATACAGAATCGAATAGACGGTATCTAAAATGGGCATTTCGACTTGCACATTGGCATTGATTTCTTTGATACACTTGGTTCCGAAGTAGCCTTCTGCGATCATTTCCATTTCCAACTGGGCGGTTTTCACCGAATAGCCTTTGCCGATCATAGAGCCGAAAATTCGGTTGCGGCTGAAACGGGAATAGGCGGTTACGAGCAAATCGCCGATATAGACCGATCCATGCACATCGCGCGTTGCCGGACTGATGGTCGTGATAAAACTGTCCATCTCTTTGATCGCGTTAGAGATCAGTACGGCTTGAAAGTTATCGCCGTATTTGAGTCCGTGGCAGATACCGGCGACGATAGCATAGACATTTTTCAAGACGGAGGCGTATTCGATCCCCGGCACGTCGGTGCTGGTAGATGTTTTGACGAATCGCGTGTTGAAGATGCCGGACAATATTTGCGCCTTTTCTTCGCAGATGCAGCCTATTGTGAGGTAGGAGAGTCGTCCGAGAGCGACTTCTTCTGCGTGGCAGGGACCGCCCAAGACGGCGATATTGTTTGGCGAGACGTTATACACTTTTGAAAAATAATCGGATACAATCATATTTTCATCCGGCACGATGCCTTTGATGGCGGAGATGATCATTTTATTTTTCAACGAAACTTCCAATTTTTCGAGGTGTTGTTTGATGTAGGGCGACGGAATGGCAAAGATCAGCGTATCGCTGTTTCTTACCGCTTCGTTGATGTCGGCGAAGAAATCAATATTTTCGACGTCGAATTGAATAGAAGACAGATATGCCGGATTGTGTCCAAACATTTGAAATTCTTCTATTTGTTCGGGACGGCGCATATACCAATTGAAATTGGTTTGTGTCATCGAGATAATTTTGGCAATGGCAGTTGCCCAACTGCCGCCGCCCATGACGGCTATTCTTCCGGGTATATTCATTATTCGTTGGTTTGTTTGGTTTTTTCAGGTCGCATTTGCGGGAAGAGCAGTACTTCCTGAATGGATGTTTGTCCGGTGAGTAACATAACTAATCTATCCATACCGATGCCCATACCTGATGTGGGGGGCATTCCGTATTCCAAAGCTCTCAGAAAATCGTGGTCGATAAACATAGCTTCGTCGTCGCCTTTTTCGGAGAGGCGGAGCTGTTCTTCAAAGCGTTCGCGCTGGTCAATGGGGTCGTTGAGTTCCGAATAGGCATTTGCCAATTCTTTGCCGTTGACCATCAGCTCGAAGCGTTCTGTCAGATCGGGATTTTCGCGGTGGCGTTTGCAGAGCGGCGACATTTCTTTCGGGTAGTCGGTGATAAAGGTCGGCTGAATGTATTGGCTTTCGCTTGTGGCGCCGAAGATTTCGTCGATCAGTTTGCCTTTTCCCATCGTGTTGTCTTGTTCGACGTGCAGTTGGTTGCAGACTTCGCGCAGTTGATTTTCGTCCATGCCGCTGATGTCGATGCCGGTATTTTCGCGGATAGCGTCAATCATGGTTACGCGGCGAAAGGGCGCTTTGAAACTGATGGTTTGTTCGCCGATTTGCACGTCGGTTGTTCCCAGCACTTCGAGGCATATCTGTTCCAGCATCTGTTCGACGAATCGCATCATCCAGTTATAGTCTTTGTAGGCGACATAAATTTCCATACAAGTAAATTCGGGATTATGGCTGCGATCCATTCCTTCGTTGCGGAAGTTGCGCGAAAATTCATAGACGCCGTCGAATCCGCCTACAATCAGTCGTTTCAGATATAGTTCGTTGGCTATACGGAGATAAAACGGAATGTCTAATGCATTGTGATGCGTGATAAACGGACGCGCTGCCGCTCCTCCGGGTATATTCTGCAAGACCGGCGTATCGACTTCTATATAACCGCGTTGGTTGAAGAAATTGCGCATGGCATTGAAGATCTTGGTGCGTTTTAGAAAAATATCTTTGACGCCTTCGTTGACAACCAAATCCACATAGCGTTGGCGATAGCGTTGTTCGGGGTCTTCAAAAGCGTCATAAGCCACGCCGTCTTTGTATTTGACGACTGGCAAGGGGCGCAGCGATTTCGACAAAACGGTCAATTGGCTGACATGGACAGATATTTCGCCCATTTGCGTGCGAAAGACATAGCCTTTGACGCCAATGAAATCGCCGATGTCCAGCAATTTTTTAAATATTGTGTTATACAACTCCTTATTTTCGTCGGGGCAAATATCGTCTCGACTGATGTATAACTGGATTCTGCCTTCCGAATCTTGCAATTCGGCAAAGGAGGCTTTTCCCATAATGCGGCGGCTCATCAATCTGCCGGCAAGAGAGACTTCTCTGTGCGGCGCATCGTCTTGAAAAGACGCTTTAATTTCTTTGGAATAGCCTGTTACCGGATACTCATCGGCAGGATATGGGTTGATTCCATAGTTGCGTAGTTCTTCCAAACTTTTACGACGAAAAACTTCCTGTTCACTTAAATCAAGTGTATTCATATTAGCGTTATTTTTTAAGAACTGAACTGCAAAGGTATAACTTTTTATTATAATATGCTATATTTTGTATCGGTTTTTTTTCAAATATCCACTATCAGACCATCGTAGGCTATGTGGACATGGTCGGGCAAATCGCGTTGGACGACTGCCTGTTTACCGAAATGATGACTGATATGTGTCAGATAGGCGCGTTTCGGACGAATGCGTTCTATGTTGCGGAGGGCTTCTTCGATGTTTTCGTGTGCGACATGCGGCTGTGGTCGCAGGGCATTGATGACCAGCACGTCCAAATCGTTCAGCTTGCCATATTCCGTTTCCGGAATGGTTTTCAGGTCGGTGAGGTAAGCCATTTTGCCGATGCGATAACCGTAAATCGGCAATTTGCCGTGCATCAGCGCTATCGGCGTAATTTCGTTGTCGCCTATTGAAAATGCAGTAACATTGTCGATGTGATAGAGTTGCAAATCGGGCGCTCCCGGATATTTATTTTCCCGAAAAGCATAAGGCATACAGCGCCTGATCGCCTCTGCCACCCGCGCTTGCGCATAGATAGGGATGGCGCCGTGCCGCGAAAATATCCTTAAATCATCTAATCCGCCGACGTGGTCGTAGTGTTCGTGCGTCAGCAAAACGCCGTCGATAGTGTGGTTAGTGATAAGTGATAAGTGATTTGTGGCGATGGCAGTGAGGATTTGCAGGCGAAAATCGGGACCGCAATCGAGCAAGATGCGCTTGCCGTCGTCGGTTTCGAGCAAAGCCGACGAGCGCAAACGTTTGTCTTTGAGGTCGGAAGAGGTGCAAGTCTCACACGCGCAACCGATTTCAGGGACGCCGGTCGAGGTGCCGGTACCGAGAAACAGCAATTTCATCGGCGACGGACTTTTGACGTGGACGTTTTACCTTTCCCTTTCGGTTTGACCGGCGTTGTTTCAATGATTTTCATTGCTTCCTCGTAAGTGAGATCTTCCGGTTTGATGCCTTTGGTAATTTTATAATTGGCTTTTTCGTAGCTGATATAGGGTCCGTAACGCCCATTCATCACCCGAATATTTTCATTTTCCGCAAAAGTTTTGATGATTTTGTTTGCTGTTTCCTCTTGTTTGGCGGTCATCAATTCGATGGCTTGCCGGATGGTAATATCGTAGGGGCTGAGCGTTTTCGGAATGGTGGTGAAAGCGTTTTTGTATTTCAGATAAGGTCCGAAACGACCGATTGCCGCAGTTACGGTTTCTCCCTGCCATTCGCCTACTTTGCGCGGCAAGGCAAACAAAGTCAGCGCCTCTTCTAAAGTGATGGTTTCGATCGACTGGTCTTTGCCCAACGATGCGAATTGCGGTTTTTCTTCGTCGTCGGCGGCGCCGATCTGCACAAAAGGTCCGAAGCGTCCGATCTTCACTGAGACAGGTTTGCCGGTTTTCGGATCGGATCCCAACATTCGCTCGCCGACTTTGTGTTCGGTTTTTGCCGACGAAACGGCTTCTACTATCGGATGAAACAGATTGTAAAACTTATGCAGCGTATCTGTCCATTTGATTTCGCCTTCTGCGACGCGGTCAAACTCTTTTTCCAAATCGGCGGTAAAATTATATTCCAGCACATTCGGGAAGTTTTCTATCAGAAAATCATTGACGACAATGCCCGAATCGGTAGGCATCAGTTTGCCTTTGTCGGCGCCGATCAATTCATTTTTGACGCTTTTTTTGATCTGATCGTTTTTGAGCGTCAGTGTAACGAAGGGCTTTTTCTCGCCGTCTTTGTTGCCTTTTTCAACATAGCCGCGCTGTTGTATGGTCGAAATGGTGGGCGCGTAAGTCGATGGACGACCGATGCCCAATTCTTCGAGTTTGCGCACCAAACTTGCTTCGGTATAGCGGAAAGGGCGTTGCGTCAGCTTTTCCTGTGCGTCGGCTTCGGAAAGTCGGAGCTGTTCGCCGATTTTCATAGGCGGCAGGATGGCTGCGGTATTTTCGTCGGTGTTTTCGTCGTCGGTATCTTCGAGATAGACCCGAAGAAAACCGTCGAACTTGATGAGTTCGCCCTGCAAAATAAATTTTTCTTCTTTGCCGTCGATACCGATATTGACGGTGGTGCGTTCCAATTCGGCGTCAGCCATTTGCGAGGCGACGGTGCGTTTCCAGATCAACTCATAGAGTCGCTGTTCGATGGCGGTGCCTTTGATTTTTTGATTGTTGAGATAGGTGGGGCGAATGGCTTCGTGGGCTTCCTGTGCGCCTTTGGTTTTCGTATGATACTGCCGAATTTTGATATATTTATCGCCGTATTCGGTCTGAATCACTTGTTTCGCCGTATTCAGCGCCAATGCCGACAGGTTCAAAGAGTCGGTACGCATATAGGTGATCAATCCGGCTTCGTAGAGTTTTTGCGCGATCGTCATGGTTTGCGACACGCTGCATCCGAGTTTTCGCGACGCTTCCTGTTGCAAAGTAGAGGTCGTAAAAGGGGGCGCCGGCGATTTTTTCCCCGGTCGCATCGTAATATCTTCTATTGTAAAATGTGCATTTTTCAGGCTTTCGAGGAAAGCATAAGCTTCGGCTTCGGTAGCGAATCGACGGTTAAGTTCGGCTTTGATCATCGTTTCGGAGGGCAGCAAGAACTGCGCCGAGACACGAAAATAGGCTTCGGCATTGAAATGGTTGATTTCGCGTTCGCGTTCCACTATCAGACGGACGGCGACCGATTGTACCCTTCCTGCCGACAAAGCCGGACGTATTTTACGCCACAAAATAGGCGACAACTCAAAACCGACAATGCGGTCGAGCACGCGGCGGGCTTGTTGCGCATCCACCAAATTGAGGTCGATATGGCGCGGATGTTCAATGGCGTTCAAGATCGCCGGTTTGGTGATTTCGTGAAACACAATGCGTTTGCAATCTTTGTCGTTCAATCCGAGTACGGTATAAAGATGCCATGCGATGGCTTCTCCCTCGCGATCTTCATCGGATGCTAACCAGACCATTGATGAATCTTTGGCGGCTTTTTTAAGTTGTCGTACCAGTTCTGCCTTGTCGGGCGAAATGGTATATTCGGGTTTGAAATCGTGTTCGACATCTACACTCAAACCTTTGTCTTTCAAGTCGCGGATATGTCCGTAGCTGGACATCACATGGTAATCCGCACCCAAAAACTTCTCAATCGTCTTTGCTTTCGCCGGAGATTCGACTATTACTAAATTTTTCTGCATAAGTAATTTATATCTTTTGAAGGCGCAAAGGTAGTAAATTATTTTTAAATAGTGATGAGTGGTGAGTGATTAGTGATTAGTGATTAGTGATTAGTGATTAGTGAGAGACAGCCTCTATGGGGGTGAGATAATCATCACACGAAAATCACCGTTCAGACGCTACTCCCTCACTATTTTTACGGTTTTTGTTTTGCCCGACGCGCTGGTGTGTTTCGCGATGTAGATGCCGGGTTGCTGTGGGTGGAGGATGTGTTGTCCCATTAGATTGAAATATTGTGTGGCAACGATTTTGTCCGACGAATTAATGTTGTCAATTCGGTTTGCTGTTTCTAATGTGTAAACATGGCTGATACCGGCATTGACCTTATCTTCATCGACGCGGACGGTGGTTGTAACCCAAGAGGCTGACGCCGGAATCCGGGTACGAACGGGAAAATTAGTGCTGCCTTGCGACGGGTCGGCAACATGCATCGTATAGCTGTTGTCGGCATTCTGTTTCATCATCAGGACGCAGGGGAGCATTGTCCTCAACGCAAACTCACTGCACTCGAAGACGGCAGCGCGGTGGAATACCATCGACCAGATATTCAAGTCTTTATGATGCACGACTTGCAGCGTGTCGTTGTTGGATAAAATTTCGACGGACGAGGCGTCGTAGGCTTGAAAATCGTTTGCCGTCAATCCGGGAACGACGATATAGGCATATTTGGCGAGGGTGGGTTGGCTGTCGTGCTCGATCCAGAGTTTAAAAACGTCTTTGGAAACTGTTGTGGCAGATCCCGATGTGTTGATCGCTTTCCACGAGCCGGTCTGTGCCTGATTCGACAGTTGTATGGTCGTGTTTTGCGGGAAGACATAGCCGATATTGCTGTGGAATATTCGCAGATTGTCGCCCGTAAAACTGTGAGCGCCTTTGGCTATCGTCGAATCTTGTTGGTTGCGTGTCAGGACGACATTGCCGTTCAGCAGGCATTGATTGACAGTGGTGTTGATGACGTTGCTGTTGGTCGATGTGATTCCGGCGCCCAGACAGACGATTTCTTTTCCGAAGAAAAACCACGCTTTTTTTGCCGACAGTTGGATATTGTAATCAGGCTCGTTCATATCGTACACGCTGACGCCGCAAAGCGTATCGCTGACGCCACCGACGAAACTTGTTTTGCCTGCACTACCGATGCCCCATTGCGGTGGTAGGGGGATAGGATGATCTTTCGGAGCGGTGGTGCCGGGGATCATATCCCAGTCCCAGACCGGAAAGATTTCCGAATATTCGTCGCCGGTAACAGTAATGCAAGTTGCGCCGTCTGCCAAATAATAGCCTTTCAGATTTTCGTCGTTGCCGTTTTCGTTGCGATAAGTACGGGTAGAAACCGACCGCACGTCAAACGAATATTCGGGACAGGTATAAAGTGCGTAATCGCTGCAATAGTATTGCGTGAATTGCGGGGTAAAACCATCACCTGCCGGCACCGATTGACTGATGCGTTTTTCGGCGTCTTCGTAGAGCGCCAGATTGTTGCTGTCCAAGACTTTCAGTTTGCTCAGGACGGTGAGAAAAGAGGTCTGATTCAATGCGCCGGAGCGCGACAATCCTCGTCCCAAAACATTGTACATAAAGTATTTGCCGCGTATGATGCGCAAATATTCTTTGGCAAAATTGCTCAAAATATTTTCCTGCGAGGCGTTGAGGGCGTATTGTGTACCTTTGGTTGCCATCGCGATATTGGCGATTCCGCCGATAAAACTCAATCCGTAGCCACCGGTATAGAATTGCGGACCGTGTTGTTGATAGGAAAAATCTTCTCGCATACCGCCGCCGCTGGTACCTATATCGGCATATTTTACAAAAAACAGGGGATAATAGACTTGTTGTACGCCAAAAGTCAGGTCGGTGGCGTTTTCTTGCAGGCAGGCGCGATAGACCCAATGCGTAGCGATGTCAATTTTGTTGGCGCCGGTACCTTGCGAACCGCTTTGGTCGGGTCGTCCGCCGTCGGTTTGGATGCGGGTTAAGATCAGATTTTCCAAATTGGCAGGTATTTGTTCTGCGCCGCTACGCATCAAAATCAGCATCAAACCAAGCCGTTGGGGAGATGCAATTTGTTGATTGTACCAGTTGGTGCTTATCGGATTTTGGTCGTGCCAATATTGCAGCGCCGCCACAATTTTGGTATAAACCGCATTTGATCCGTAATGGGCAGAGCGGCTGTCGGTATAGGCTAACACAATGGGTTTCAATCGGTTTAAATGTGTCAGCGGCAGCCAATCGGTTTGGGCGGTATTGGCATAATCGATGTCGCTCCACGAGCCGTTGGTTTGCATCGACGACAGATAGCCGGAGGCAGTGGCGTCGTTAGCAGAGACCGTGGTGTTTTGCCATTCGTATTGTCGAATTTGTTGCATAATATACTCGAAATCGCTGCCGTCGGCGACACAATCCGACATGCAAATTGCAAGTACAAACAGCGTGCAAAGAATGAATTTTTTCATGGCTGTAATTTGTTTTTACTGATGCTGTATTGTTGCGAGGCGTGAAGACGGCGTGTCAAATAGACCTGTCCGTTAAGAGGTTTTCTGATGCGTTGCCCTTCCAAATTGAAATATTGTGTAGCAACAACAGGGTCGTCGGCTGTGATTTTTGCAAGGTCGGTGATGCTTGCGCCCTTCACTTTGACGTGGAAAGTCTTGCCGTAGGCGCCGGAAGTATTGACGAGAAAGCGTTGTGTCGTTGCGTTGTAAGTGATTTTAGTGTCCGATTCGAGGACTTCTTCTATGGCGAAGATAGCCGGATCTAAAATGATGCCTGCACTATTTGCTCGGGAAGGACATGAAACGGCGAGGTCTATTGTCCCGTCGGCATTTTCGTGCAACACGACCGAGGCGGCAGCATTAGACTGAATGCCTGCAATTTTTCCGGCTGCCCAAAAATTAATGGCAGTGATGTTCAACTTGTTTTCGTGTACTGCGTGCAGGGTGGCGTTTTGTTGCAATATTTCTATATCGGGATTCGCGTTGTAGGCTTGCGTTTCGTTTGCCGATTTGCCGGGCAGAATAATATAAGCATAGCTTGCGCTTGCCGGAGGTGTGCCGTGATTGAACCAGAAAGTGGCAAAATTGTTTTGACGAGGGGTGGTATCGACATATTTTTCATAGATATTGACCAAGTCCCACGAGCCGTTGCGTGTTTCGCGGATAGCGTTGATTGTGGCTTTGTTGGGGAAACAGTAGCCGACGTCGGTGAGGCTGCCCTGATCGCCGGTGATATGCAACCATTCGACGTTGGGGTGCGTACCGTTCAGCGCGTCCGAACTGCCGGTGCGCGTTTGTACTTCGCCGTTGATGGTGATAACATTGGAAAAGTCGGCTTTGATTTTTTTGTTGTCAATTGTCGTTTCGACCGACGCCGTGCCGCTTGTCAGGCTGATATCCGAGCCTATCGCCACGATTTCGTCGTCGAACATAAACCACGATTTATTGGCTTTTAAGGTGCGCGAGGTGCCGGTTCCCATTCCTGTAAATTGCATACCTGCCGCGCCGTATTCGTCCAAATCGGCGCCGCCTGCCCACGCATTGGGATTGGTGGTGCCATAGCCGTCTTTGGTGCCGCGAGTAACTCTTGCTACGGTGGTGCCGGGCAGTCGCTGATAATCTACGGTTGCCCAGAAATGATCGGCGTACATGCTTTTGTCGGCGTTGTAAAGATAGGTCATGCCGTCGGCGATATGCCACAGCCGCAACCCTTCGTCGTTAGTGCCTTCCGTGTTTTTGATGCGGGTAGAGCTCATAGAGATGCCAAAGCCGTAATTTGCCTGTCGATGTACCACTCTGTCCATCGAGGCAAAAGTTTTATGCGTTATCAGCGTTTCGCTCGGTGTGATATCGGCGTTGTCCAATAATTCCTGTGCTTTGGTGATGACATGCGGCGGCAGGTAATATTCCAAAAAGCCTTCCAATGGGTCGGAACAGAGCTGTTTCATCACGGTTGAATCTTGCAGCCAGGATTTCAGCATACTTTCGGCGCGGGTTTTGTGCGTTTGGGGCAGCACGTCCAATAGCAAAACGATGGCGCGGATAGCTTGTCGTCCCGGAATGTGATCTTGGTTGGCGAAACGTGATATTTCCCGTTCGCGTACCATATCCATCATTCGCCCGCCATAAATGACCGGCTCGTAGGCGGCAAAAAGCATATCATAAAAGTTTTGTTCTACATTGTCGGCGTAGGTGATTTCCCAAGCAGATCCTTTCAGCACATACATCAGCGGGGCAATAGTTGCCAACAGCGCTTTGCCGTAGCCGCCGGTGTAGGCATAATTGGTATGCTGAACAAACGAGCCGTCGGCATAATAGCCGTCTCCGGTCGTAACATACGGAAAAACGGATTGCAATCCGGTTTTTGCGGACGTCAGTTTGTCGGCATCGCCGATCAGAACGCCTGCTTGAGCCACAATGCCTGCGATCCAAGTGCAGTTGGCACCCGTTAAATCCACTGCCTTGTTGTTGGAGAGGATAGGCGCTACATATTGCGACATTTGCGCGGCGGTGAGTTCGTCGGAAAGCATCATCAGCAAGTCGCCGTAGCGCAGGGGCGTACCGATGCGCCAGTCGTACCAGTTGCCGTAAGCGCCCGAAGAACCTGTTCCGCTACCGCTTTGCGAAGTAGAGTAGTGCTTGCTCGACATCATATTTAAAGCGGCGATGATTTCGGAGAACACATTGGCGTTGCCCGAAAAATCGGTATTTGGCATTTTATAAGCCAAAGTCAGCGAGCGCAATCGGTCATAAGTCAAGGTGATTTGGCTCGATCCGGTTTTGTCGCGTGAGGTGATGGGCAGGTCGGCGAACAGGCAAGTGCGCGTATCTGTTCCGGTGGGTTTTTTGATCAGGCTGTTCCATATTTCGGTTGCCCGCTGATTGACGTCGGACAGATAGGCTGCCGCCAACGGATTTGTGGCGTCTAATTGGTTGCCGCCTGTCAACAGCTCTTGCCATTTGGTTTTTAACAATTCAATATCGCTTGTTTGGGCGTAAGAAACGCATCCGCAAGTCAGGAACATACAACACAAGGCTGTCAATTTAAAAGATAGGTGCTTCATTTCAGATTGAATATTAATTATTTACGCCTGCAAAGTTACGATTTTATTTTCAAAAAACAAAAAAATTATTTGATACGTCTGTTTATCAGCACAATACATATTGCGGCGAAGACGATACCGACGTTGTCGAACAGAAAATCCATCCAATCGCCGTTGCGACTGGCGGTCATATATTCCTGCATCAGCTCTATGACGCCGCCCATCAGCATCGGATAAGCGACCGATCCGAGCCACAAAGACGTTCGGCAGACGCGCTGTTTGAGTCGTCGCGAATTGTCGTAAAAAACTGCCGCCGCCAAGACTGCAAACATTCCGAAATGCACCAATTTATCGAAATTGGTCATCGGCAATTCTATCTCTAATTCGGGCGAAGGCATCAGGCAGAGTATCAGAATGACAAGCGACACGCCGATACTGATAGCGAATTGTTTGAAAAAACCGAATGTCATCATAAGGCTTTCAACAGATTGTCTGCCAAACTGCTGGCGCCGATACGAAACCATTCGGGTGATAACCATTTGTTGCCCAGTATATTTTTTACGATGGCATAATAGACGACCGCATCCGCTGCTGTCCGCACGCCGCCCGACACCTTGACGCCGACTTGTTGCTGGTGCAATTGATAGTAGTCGCGCACGGCAAGGCACATCGTATAAAATGATTCCGGAGTAGCGCCCGGATAGACTTTTCCGGTAGAAGTCTTGACAAAATCGGCGCCGGAATACATTGCCAATATTGCTGCCCGATAGATGTTCTCGGCAGTCTTCAACAGTCCTGTTTCCAAGATGACTTTGAGGCGAGCCGAGCGGCAGGTCTCTTTGATTTCGATGATTTCTTCGCAGACGTCTTCGATGTTGTTGTCCAAAAATTCGCCGCACGACAGTACGATGTCGATTTCGTCGGCGCCGTCAGCAACTGCCAATGCTGTTTCGGCAATTTTGATTTCGCTGAAAGTTTGGGAGGACGGAAATCCGCCTGCTACGGCTGCGATGCCGACATTGTCGGAGCGTAAGGCTTCTTTGACGGTAGCGACAAAATTGGGATAGACGCACACTGCGGCGACATTTTCCAAGTCAGGATGCGCGGCGTCGAAATCATTGACTTTTTCCGTGAATTTCCAGATACTTTCTTTGGAATCTTCCGTCCCCAACGAGGTTAGGTCGATGCACGAATATAAAAATTGTAACACCTCAGTCGTCTGCAATTTCGGAGCGTCGGCTGCGATGTCGGCAACTGTGCGGCTGATTTCGTCTGCTGTCTGTCGAAAATCGAATTTTGACAAGGCTTCTTCGTATTTACTCATAATCTATGAAAAATTAAAGATGCGAAAGTACAAAAAGTTTTTGTTATTTGCACCTCCATCGGACAAATAACAAGATTTTTTTAAATCTAATTCTCTAAATCAAATATATTTTGTACCTTTGCAGCGTCTATTTTGAACACACAAATACGTTTAGGATAGCTTATAACAAGAAAAGTAGATTTTACAAATGCAGGAAATAACAGAGAAGGGAAATACATTTTCCGCAAAGTCTTTACAGAATATTATTTTCGACAACAAAAATGTCGTACTGTCGGAGGTGCTAAAAACTGAAATATCCGACTGTTTTAATTTTCTGAAAAACTTTTCGTCGGATAAAATCATTTACGGCATCAACACCGGCTTCGGTCCAATGGCGCAGTATCGCGTGGATGACGATTATCTTAAAAATCTGCAATACAATATCATA
>JAISUM010000082.1 GCA_031272095.1 Candidatus Symbiothrix sp.
AAAGCCCGTAGTACCGCAAGAACATCGACAAGCGGTGAAACCGGCGCTCTTCGTAGTGCCATCAAAGTGGACACGACGACGCCGGAAGCTGCCACCGTGCCGGTAGGAGAGGGCTTGCTCTGCCTTTCGGCATTGGGCGGCGTGTATGTTATCTTGCGGAGAAAATCATCAAACTGACAAAATCGCTCCGAGCGAGCGACGCTGTCAGTCAAGATAGCATTTAATATGGAAGGACAGAGCTTGTCTCAAAAGGGGCAAGCCTCTGTTTTTTTTGTAGAAGCCTTTCTACATTAATCACTAATCACTAATCACTAATCACTCACCACTAATCACTAATTTTTCGTACCTTTGCAGTTCAAATTAAAATTCATCTTGTAAAATGAAACGAATCTCATTTATTTTGACCGCATTTTTATGTTGCGGTATGTTGTTGCAGGGCAAACCTGCAAAGAATCTGATACTGATGATCCCCGACGGGACGTCATTGGCGGCGCTGTCGTCTGCCCGCTGGTATCAACGTTACAATCATCCCGAACAGACGCGACTGAACATTGACCCCTATCTGTGCGGCACTGTTCTGACTTTTTCGTCCAATGCGCCTATTGGCGATTCGGCGCCGACGACCTCGTGTTATATGACCGGCTATCCGAGCAGGGCGGGTTGGGTGGCGACATATCCGACGGCTGACGTCAAGAACGACATTCTGCCTACAGATACGTCTAAAGCCTATCAACCGTTGATGACGGTGATGGAGGCGGCGCGGATCACCCAAAACAAAGCTTTGGGATTGGTCTTCACCTGCGAATTTCCGCATGCCACGCCTGCCGATTGCGTTTCGCACAGTTACAGCCGCAGCAAATATCAATGGATTGCGCCGCAAATGGTACACAATGGCGTGGACGTTCTGATTGGTGGCGGCAGTCAGTATCTTTCCGATGCGGATAAAAAATATCTGCAAGCAGAAGGTTACGACATAGTAATCAATGACATAGCTGCGATGAAACAATCGTCGAACCGGAAATTATGGGCGTTGTTTGCCGAAAAAGATATGTCTTACGACATCGACCGAAACGCCGACGAAGAGCCATCATTAGCCGAAATGACGCAAAAAGCCATCGAGACCTTATCGCAAGCCGACAATGGATTTGTATTGATGGTCGAAGGCAGCAAAATAGACTGGGCGGCGCATGCCAACGACGCCGCAGCGATCATTTCCGATATGCTGGCGTTTGACAAGGCTTGCGGCGTCGCTTTCGATTTTGCCGAAAAAGACGGCGAAACATTGGTGATTGTCGTTCCCGACCACGGCAACAGCGGTTTGAGTATCGGTTCGTCGAAGTGCAGCAACTATTCAACCCTGACCAAAGACGAACTTTTCGGACAGATTTCAAAATACAAGACCAGCGCCGAAGGACTGATCAAACATTTGAAAACGACTGCCCCCGATGACCTGAAGGCTGTCGTTGCGGATTTGACCGGCATCGCGCTGTCGAACAAAGAATATCAGCAACTCCTGCAATGTCGTGATTATCAACGAAGTGCATTGACCGATGACGAAAGGATGAAAGGCAGCGATATGACCAAAGTTGTTTCCGGTATTTTGGATGCGCATACCTGTTTTGGTTTCACGACCGGCGGACATACCGGCGAAGAAGTCTTTTTAGCCGTCCTCGATCCCGACAAAGAACGCCGTATGACCGGACATCACAACAATGTCGAACTCAACACTTATATGCGGCAGGCTTTGGAATTGCCCGAAAGCCTCGAATCGCTGACGGCACAATATTTTGCCAAGCACAGCGACGTTTTCAGCGGAGAAAAGTATGTAATTCAAGCAGATAAGGCGGATTCTACGGTGATGGTGCTGACGGTCAAACACAAGAAAAAGACCTTAGAAATTCGTCCGAATACCAATATTGTCCGTCTCAACGGCAAAGATATTAAGCTGAACAGTGTTGTGGTGTATGTAGATAGAAAGAAAACGTTTTATTTGCCGCAATCGCTGCTTGCCCTGCTTCATTCCTGACCTGTTGTGAAACGTTTTTTTCTCTATTTAGGCTACGACGGCAAGAACTATTGCGGTTGGCAGGTGCAGCCTAACGGCACCGGCGTTCAGTCGGTTATTGAGCATCATTTGAGCCTGTTATTGCATTGTCCGACGTCGATCACCGGAGCCGGACGCACCGATGCCGGCGTTCATGCGCGGCTGATGGTCGCTCATTTCGATGCTGATTTGCAGCCTGACGATTTGCCGCGTGTAGTCGAAAGGCTCAATGGCATGTTGCCGCAAGACATTGTCATCTACCGCATTATGCCTGTCCGCGCCGATGCGCACGCCCGTTTCGACGCCCTTTCGCGCAGCTATCAATATTATATAGGTATCGGAAAAAATCCGTTTCAGCGCGATTATGTCTATCGGCTGCGACGTTTGCCCGACATCGAGGCGATGAACAGGGCGGCTGTAAAGTTGTCGGATTATAGCGATTTTACGGCATTCAGCAAATTGCATACCGACGTCAAAACCAATAATTGTCGCATTATGCATGCGCAATGGACGCCGCAACCGGCTTTGTATGAGGGAGATAGCGAAAAATGGGTCTTCACGGTTACTGCCGACCGGTTTTTACGCAATATGGTGAGAGCTATCGTCGGCACGCTGTTGGAAGTCGGCGCAGGCAAATGTTCGTTGGATGATTTTTGCGGCATTATCGAAAGTAAAGATCGCCGGCGGGCAGGGACGTCAGTACCGGCGCATGCCTTGTTTTTGACGGAAATAAGGTATCCGCCGGAAATTTTCATCTAATCAGTTGCAATAATTTCCCAATATATGCCTCCCACGAGAAGGGTTCGGCTGCCTGATGCGCCGCTTTGCAGCATTGCAGATAATCGGGGCTATTCAGCAGTGTATCCATCGTTTGTGCGATGTCTTCCGGGCGATCTGACGGCAGATAGATACCCGACCGAATGTCTTTGCCGAAAGTTTCCACAAATTCGGGGTAGGGGCAGACGACCGTCGGCACATAAAAATACATTGCTTCTAATGATGCGGAAAATGCGCCCCACAGTGGGCTGGGATTGACAAACAGTTTTGCTTCCTGCAAGAGTCGATAATAGGTTTTGCGCTCGGCAGCGATATTTTTATCCAAATAGCCGTAACAACTTACGCCTTCGGGCAGGACGTCGAAATCTTCGGCGATCATACCGACGATATGCAGGCTCAACTGCGGATACCGTGTTTTCAAAAGGTTGAAAGCGGCAATCAGGCTTTGTGCGCTGTCGCGATATTTGGCTTTTCCGACAAATAAAAGCTTGAACGAGCTTTGTTTTTGGGCTAAAATTGCTGTCTCGTCGGGCGCCATGATCGCATTGACCACATTGCCCAAATAAACGATGTTCGGGTTGTGATAGCGCTTTTGCATATATTCCGCCGTTTTCGGAAACAGATTGACGACCCATTGCGCCCGCTCTATCTGTCGGTTTTCGCGGCGAATCGCCTGACGTTCAAACAGATCCGGCTTGCGATGCAGAAACGATTTGAAATAATATTCGTAAGTCCAGTCGCTGAACAGCAGTATCGGTTTGTGCGTTAAGCCGGCAGCAGCCGGACAATAGGTCAAAAACAGCAAGAGGTCGGTTTGCGGATATTGTTTCAGCGTCGTTTGGATGGTTTTTCGCACATTGATATAGTGAAACCACGATCGTTTGTATTCAAAACTTGTCGCCGGATGGATTTTGCGGATGATTTTGTCGAAAATGCGGTTGTAGAAGATGCGCCACAGCCGGTTTTGATGCGCCAATCCGGTCGGGCTGATATCCACCCGATTGACCTTTATTCCTTTGGAAATCAAGGTTTCCGTAAACAGATAGGGGATGTTCGACCAAGTGCTGATTGCCGCCGAATCGCCGTCGGTATAGACTGTTATTTCTTTAATCATGGCTGTCGAAATGTTTGCCGATGCAGATACTCATATTTTGATCGCGGAAAGTGTGCAAGAGACGAAACTGCTTTTTGAATTGCTTTTCAAACATGATTTCTTCCGCGATATTGCCTTCGACGCCGACAACGACGTATTTGCTTGAATACAAGCCTGTTATCGCTAAAATAGCGTCGGAATTGCGCATTTTTTTCAGGGGCGTCATGTTGGGCAAAATCGCTATATCGGAGCGCAACAGTTGCGAGGTAAATTCTTTGGGAGCCAGTAACACGCCGAAAGGATTGTGAAACAACAGATGTAAGCGGCTGTTGGTGTGCAACTTACGTCCTTCGTCGATGGCGTGTTCCGAAGCGTCGATGCTGATCGTCCGCGAAAACTGTCCGCCCGCTTCCAACCGCTCGCCTATTTCGCCCTTGCCGCCCGCCAAGACCAAAGCTGTTTTTGCGTCCGGTGCATATTGACGGATCTTTTCGGGCAGATCACTGATGATGCAAGCAGCATTTTCCCGCAGGTAAAATTCGTGGGTGTCGGCATAACGTCGTCCGAAAGCCAAGTCGATATATTCAGGTCGCAACTGTTTGTCTATCAGAAGTTTATGAATCACTTTCCGGTATATGCGGCAGCTGTGCCAACGGTGAAAACACAAAAACCGTTTGCGCAGATTGCGCCATTCGAGCGATTCGTCGATATGATACAGCGATGGGAATTGGCGCACTGCGCCGAAAGACAGCAAATACCTGCCCCAGAACGAGTCAGGTATGGACAGCATCAGCAAGGCGCAAATATAATAGCGATAAAATTCTGTGTCGAACCACGAATTGCCGCCTTTTTTCACGAAGCTGCCAATGTCAAAAAATACCGGTCGGTTTCGGCAAAAAGCCGCATTGGAGCCGTGTCCGTCCAAGAGCGTATAGCCAAAGGGCTGCAAGGCTTCTCTGATGATGAGGATATTGATGGCGCACTCACGCAGCATGGCAAAAGTCCAGACGCTCGGATGCCCGATAAACAGCATTTCGATTTCGACAATTAGCGGATAAGTCTTTGTATAATAGTCTGTTAGTTTGATTTTTACGATGCGTCCTTCGGCGGCTAAGGATTGCAGGATCCCGCAGGAGAACATCTGCATAAAAAATTCCGCCTTGTGGGGCAGGATGCCGCGATAGACCTTTGTTTCGTCGGAAGTCTCGACCATCAAGACATTGCCAAGATCGTCCAAACCGGAATAAATTTCGCGGTAATCGGTCAGCAAGGTTTTTCCGCTGACGTCGGTTGGTGAAATGGTCGACGTGCTGCGATAGTGGTCGGCATTGTTTATAATCTTCTGAATTTCAGCTTTATAACGGTCGATGGTTTCCTGATAGGGCAACGATTTGTGCGCCAATATTTTATCGTGTCGTCGTCGCCAAGCAACGACGACAGACGCCATCAGCCGATCGAGCCTGCGGATTCTCATTGATTTTCGATTTTCGATTTATAGACGGTGATACATCCGTCGGGACAGACGTAACCGCAAGAGGCGCAGGCGATACATTCGTCGGCTTTGACGGTTTGCGCATAATTATAGCCTTTGGCGTTCACTTCTTTGCCAAGCGCCAAAACGCCTGTGGGACAAGCGACTACGCACAGATTGCAGCCTTTGCAGCGCACGGTATTCACCACGACTCTACCCTTTATTTTTCCCATATTATTTGTCAGGATATAGTTTCAGTAAGTTTTTTAATTTTTTTTTCAACTCTCCGCCGTTATCGGCAGTTTGCCGGATACCTTCTTCCAAAACGCTTCTTGCTTTCTGTGTTTCGCCCAAAGTTTGCAGAATATCGCTTTTACAGATATAGAGCGATGAGATTTCCGGCGCTCTGTTTATTGCCCGATTGACGTAATTCAGACTTTCGTTCCACATACCGAGTTCGGTGCAGATGCTAATGGCAAGCACTTGCAGCATCAGATTTTCATCGAAACGCGATTCGTATTCTTTGATTTTGTCCAAAGCTTTTAAATAATACTCGCATTTTTCGTACATGCAGATCAGATAGAGGTAGTTGGGCTGTTCGCGAAAATTGAGTGATTCGGCAAATTCAAAAGCGTCAATGGCATTTTCGGGGGCATCCAAATCGTTGGCATAGATTCTGCCGAGATTGTGCCAAGTTAGTCCGTCCAAAGGATTCATTTTTTCGATACGCGCTGCTGTTTTCATCGCGCTTTCTTTGTCTTCTTTGGATATATCTATCTGTAAATTAAGCCATTCTAATTCTTCGCTGTTGCCGAAAATTTGTCGCGCTTCGTTCAAGATGGCGATAGCGGATTCAAACAAATCTACGTCGGTCAAAGCTTCGCACATCGCTTGGTAGAGTAGGGCATAGTCGTCTTCTTCTATTCGATAAAGTTCTTTGCGCAGGATGAACCATGTATAGGCTTCTTCTTCCAATCCGAGATGCAGTAGGGCGCTGATTTTATGGCAGTCCACCCAGATGTCCGGCATCGAATCGTATTGCTCTACGAGGTCGATAATATCGTTCCAAAGCTCACATTCGTTCAAACTCATCAGCACGTCGGCGAGCAGTTCCATGTCGGAGGGATAAAAGCGGAAGGTATAATCAATTGTTTTCCGCGCTTTTTCCACATCGCCGTCATCCAAATAGAGATTGATGATCATGAGAAGATCGTCTTCCTCGATATAAGGTGGTGTAAGATTTGCCGACAGCGCGTCGTCCCATTGGTAATATACTTCGGGGAACAATTCGCCGTCGTCTTCGTCAAATTCCTGTGCAAGATCATCAAATTCTTCTATGTTCATACGCTCTGTAGGTTAAAATTTTTTGCTTTCTTTCAGAGAAACTGTTCGGTTAAATATCAGGTGGTCATCGGTGCTGTCCGTGTCCAAATTGAAATAGCCAATTCGTTGGAACTGAAAGTGTTCCATTTTTTTTGCTTGGGCTAATTCTTTTTCTACGCGGGCATTTCGGACGACGATCAGCGAATCGGGATTCAACAAGTCGCGGAAATCGACGTCTTTTTCTTCCGCCGGATTTTCGACTTTGAACAGTCGGTCGTAGAGGCGCACTTCTGCCGGCAAGCTGTGTTCGACGGATACCCAATGCAGGGTGCCTTTCACTTTGCGATTGGATTCGGGCATACCGCTACGGGTTTGCGGGTCGTATTCGGCGTAGATTTCTTCGATCTTTCCGGCGGCGTCTTTTTTGCAGCCTGTACAGCGGACGATATAAGCATTTTTCAGACGGACTTCCTGACCGGGCGTCATACGGAAAAATTTCTTTGGTGCGTCTTCCATAAAGTCTTCACGTTCGATATAGAGTTCGCGGCTGAAAGCGATTTCGTGGCTGCCTGCCGAGAGGTCTTCGGGATTATTGACGGCTTCCATCATTTCGGTTTGTCCTTCGGGATAGTTCGTAATAATCAGTTTGACGGGGTCGATGACCGCCGACACTCGTTTGGCGTGCAGGTTGAGGTCTTCGCGGACGGCGTGTTCCAAGAGCGCCACGTCGATCAGCGCCTCAAATTTGGTATAACCGATTTTATCTACGAAATTGCGGATAGATTCCGGCGTATAACCGCGTCGGCGCAGCCCGGCTAATGTTGGCATGCGGGGGTCGTCCCAGCCGGAGACAAAGCCTTCGTTGACTAATTGCAGCAGTTTGCGCTTGCTCATCATCGTATAAGTCAGGTTCAGGCGATTAAATTCATATTGTCGCGGGCGGTAATCGCCGTCTTCGGGGCGAAAATTTTTCAGTTCATCGACAAACCAGTCATACAGCGGGCGATGCACCACAAATTCGAGCGTGCAGATCGAGTGGGTAACGCCCTCAAAATAATCGCTTTGTCCGTGTGCGAAATCATACATCGGATAGGCTTTCCAAGTCGTTCCGGTGCGGTGATGCGGATGGTTGATCACCCGATAGATGATGGGGTCGCGAAAGTGCATATTCGGATTTGCCATGTCGATTTTGGCACGCAAAACCATAGCGCCTTCGGGAATTTCGCCGGTATTCATCTTTTTAAATAGCGCTAAATTTTCGGCAATCGGTCGGTCGCGATAGGGCGAATGGACGCCTGCTTGTGTCGGCGTTCCTTTTTGAACGGCAATATCTTCGGAAGTCTGTTCGTCGATATAAGCCTTGCCCGCTTCGATCAGTTGGATGGCAAAATCCCATAATTGTCCGAAATAGTCGGAGGCATAATAGACCTCTTTCCATCGAAAGCCCAGCCATTGAATATCTTCCATAATGGAATCGACATATTCAACATCTTCTTTGGTGGGGTTAGTATCGTCAAAACGCAAATTACAAACACCGCCATAGCGTTGGGCGATACCAAAATCCATGCAGATGGCTTTGGCATGACCGATATGCAGATAGCCGTTCGGCTCCGGCGGGAAACGGGTCTGAATCCGTCCGCTATTTTTCCCTTCGGCTAAATCTTTTTCGACGATTGCCTCTATGAAGTTCAAACTTTTTTTTGTTTCGTCGTTGTTTGCAAGCTGTTCTGTCGTCATATTTATATTGTATCAATAAGCGTCATTATGTACCGATTTTATTGCGCGACCGCTGGGGTCGATCATCTTCTTGAAAGCTTCGTCCCATTCGAGGGCGACGGGCGTACTGCAGGCGACCGAAGGCACCGAAGGCACTGTCAGCGCTGCCGCATCGGACGGAAACAATTCTTCAAAAATGGTGCGGTAGTGATATTCTTCTTTGGTCATGGGTGGATGAATCGGAAAACGTTCGGCGGCGGCGGCAAACTGTGCATCGGAAACCTGCGACGAGGCGATCTCGCGAAGAGTGTCGATCCAACTGTAGCCGACTCCGTCGGAAAACTGTTCTTTCTGTCGCCACGCCACGCTTTCGGGCAGGAAACTTTCAAAAGCTTTGCGGAGGATCCACTTTTCCATACGGTTTTTCAAGCCACTGAGTTTATCCACCGGATTGAGACGCATGGCAACGTCCATAAATTCTTTGTCGAGGAAAGGCACACGTCCTTCTACGCCCCAAGCCGCTAACGATTTGTTGGCGCGAAGGCAGTCGTAGAGGTGCAGTTTGTCGAGTTTGCGCACCGTTTCTTCGTGTAATGCTTTGGCGTTGGGCGCTTTGTGGAAATAGAGATAGCCGCCGAAAATTTCGTCGGCGCCTTCACCGGAAAGCACCATTTTGATGCCCATTGACCGAATCACGCGGGCAAGCAGGCACATCGGCGTAGAGGCGCGAATGGTCGTAACGTCGTAGGTTTCAATATGATAGATGACGTCGCGGATAGCGTCAAGTCCTTCCTGAATCGTGAAATGCACTTCGTGATGAACGGTGCCGATATGATCGGCGACTTTTTTGGCGGCGACCAGGTCGGGCGATCCTTCCAGTCCGACGGCAAATGAGTGCAGACGGGGCCACCAGGCTTTTTCTTCGCCATTGCCTTCGATGCGTTTGGAGGCGTATTTTTTTGCGACAGCCGACACAATAGACGAATCCAATCCGCCCGACAGCAAGACGCCATAAGGCACGTCGGTCATCAGTTGTCGGCGGACGGCGGCTTCCAATGCGTCGCGTAATTGGTCGATCACTTCGGGATGCTGCTCGGCGCTCGGATTGTCTTTGACGGCGTCATAGTCCATCCAGTCGCGGGTGTACCAGCGCACCAATTGGGCTTGGTGTCCGGTGGCTTTGCTCGAATAGAGATAATGCCCCGGCGGAAAATTTTCGATTTTTTCGCAATAGCCTTCCAGCGCTTTTAATTCAGACGCCACGTAGAACGTTCCGTCGGCGCCATAGCCCATATACAGCGGAATAATTCCGATATGGTCGCGGGCTATCAGATACAAATCTTTTTCGGAATCGTAGAGTGCGAACGCAAAAATGCCGTTCATATCTTCGATAAAATCAAGCCCTTTTTCCTGATAGAGCGATAAAATCACTTCGCAGTCGGATTTCGTTTTGAAAACATAATCCGGCTGGCGCTCTCTGATCTCGGCATGATTATAAATCTCTCCATTGACCGCCAAAACGACCGTGCCGTCCGACGAATACAAAGGCTGCTGACCCGATTGGGGATCGACTATCGCCAATCGTTCATGCGCCAAAATAGCTTTCTCACCACAATAGATACCTGACCAGTCCGGTCCGCGATGACGAATTTTTTTTGACATTTTCAATGCCTGCGAACGCATCACGTCCGAGCGTTCATGCATATTGAATACACCAACTATACCACACATAATTTTATGATTCTTTATTTTTAGCCGACAAAAGTACTATTTTTTTTTCGGATAGCGAAACTTTTGCTGTTTTTTTCGTACCTTTGCCGCTGTTTATTATGTATTATCAATTTTTATATCTGTATTCATGAAGAAAATACTGTTTCTGTCTTTGCTTACCTTATTCGTTCAGGCAGCTTTAGACGCGATGCAAGCAAAACCGAAATTCAAAGCAAGTCAATACCTGATTGCCGTCAAATCCGACGGTGCAACAGGCACGGTCAGCCCCGGAAATTCGGAATATCATTTGGCTTATTTCGATAAAACCATCGAACAGGTAGGCGACAGCGATTTCTGGGTCATCAAAGACGAAGGCAATGAGCGCTATTCGTTCAAAAATGCCGCTACACAAAAGTATATCCGGTTCGACAGCTCGTCAGACGACCGTCACGGCTTGGTTTTTGCCGACGAATTAGCCGCCGACAATTCTACGCTTTTCACTTTGGAAGCAAAACCGGAAGGCGACTTGTGCTATTACGTGATTCATTCGGCAGTCAATACCGCCAAAGTGTGGAACAAACGCAATACAGCCTACGACGGCATCTATCCGATCGGGGTGTATAGCGGGAGCGGCGGAACCAACGAATGTTTTGTCTTTTACGATTTGGAAGGCAATACCGTACAAGACGAGCAGACGGTGGTTGATCCCCTGCCCGGCGTCGGCAAAACGCTCGGCAGTTTTCAATCTTATGCCGATTCGTTGAAATTCGATGGCAAAACACCGACCGTCGATACCAATAAAAAAGAATTTTATATCACCATCCCCGAAACGAAAGTGGGAACTTCGCTGACGATGAATGTGCGCGTACAACTGAAAAATGCCGCCCATACGCTTTATATTAAAAATCAAACAGTGAGCAACGGCGCCGACTTCAATTTCGGCACAGTAAATGCCAACAGCGCCATCCCTATCGAAATCCGTAATGGATCCGCAGTCGTTGCTTCGGGAACCATCTATTTTACTTGCCTGCCGCTTGTTCAGATTTATAAAAGTTCGAGTATCACCACAACCTATGGATTGGGGCGACTTTCGGTAACGGAGGCAGACAAACCCGATTCGGCGGAAGTGTTGCTGATGAACATCAAAGTGCGCGGCGCAACGGCTGCATCCAAGCCCAAAAAACCTTTCGCCATCAAACTCAAAGACAGCAACGGAACGACCTCTATTGACCGCTCCTTTTTCGGTTTGCGCGACGACAACAACTGGATCTTGGACGCCGCCTACATCGACGGCTCACGGATGCGCAACCGTGTAACTACCGACCTCTGGAACGCATATTCCGCCAAACCCTATCACTATGCGAAAGAGCCTGCTTTGGTCAATGGCACGCGCGGCGTTTTTGTGGAAGTTTTCATCAACGACGCCTATCAGGGCTTGTATTGTATGACTGAAAAAGTTGACCGTAAACAGCTCAAACTCAAGAAGTTGAAATACTCGTCCGATTCGACGACCGTCCAGCAACGCGGCGGATTGTATAAAGGCACAAGTTGGGCAAGCGGCACCTTCCTCGGCAATCAGATTTGGGACGGCTCTCCGCATAATATGTCCACCGCTTACAACAATAACTCCGAAACTTGGAGCGGCTTTGAAGTGAAATATCCCGACTACGGCGACGGCGAACCGGTCGAATGGAAACCGCTTGTCGATGCCGTTACGGTGTCGTCCTACCTGACCAACGACGCGACTTTTCAATCGCAAGTGAATACCTATTTCGATATGCCGGTCTTTTTGGATTATTATTTGCTGCTCGATGTGATGTTAGCCTCTGATAATCAAGGAAAAAACGCCTATTTTTCGGTATATGACCAGAGCAGTTCGCCGATGATCACGATCACGCCTTGGGATTGCGACGGCGTTTGGGGAATCCGTTGGGACGGCTCGAAAAATATCACTACGCCCTCCCGCGATTTGGACGCATTTTTAGCACAATACGAACATGCGCAAAACAACCTCTATCTGCGCCTTAAAAGCTTGGATTACAATGATTTCAATCAGAAATTGAGCGATCGTTACGAGCAGTTGCGCTACGATTATTTTTCATACGACAGCATCTACGGACGTTTTGAACGCTACTATCAGCAATTTATGTTGAGCGGCGCCGGTAAACGTGAAGAAAATAAGTGGTCTGTCAATTTGTCCAACGAACTCAATTACCTGTCTTCGTGGATTGAGAGTCGTTTGGCATATTTGGACAATCAATATTTGGGAGGTCCTTATGTTCCGCCACCACCGGTGAGTCTCAGTGCAGGTGCGACGCCCCAACCGATCATCATCACCGGCAATCCTGTGCGCGAGACACTCTCTGTCGCCCATCTGACCGCAGGTGAAACACTGCAAATCTTCAACTTGCAGGGACGTAAGCTGGGGCAATACAATGCATCCGCTAACCGTATTGACATCGACGTCCGCCATTTGCCTGCAGGAATGTACTTGCTGAAAACTACTCACGGAGTCGTCAAGTTCATCAAGTAGATAAATTAATTGATGATCATTCGTTTGTATGCTGATTTTCCGCCGATTTGAATTTGTGCGATCACTACGCCTTTCGGCAGTGCGCCGACATTGATTTTGTCGCCCGAAATGCAATCGGTTTTGGTCAGCAAGACCTTGCCGAGCAGATCCACTATCCGAATTTTGAATGTTTCCGTCGTCGGCAGATCCAAAACGATATAATCGCTTGCCGGATTGGGATAGACATTGAAAGCATTTCCGGTCAAGACTTCCTCTAATCCGTTGGATGCTACCACTTTAATTTTTCCTGTGGTCAGCAATTCCGAAGTATCCCAAATCGTACCGGCTTCCGTTGTCGGCAAAATCATTGATGTGAATTGTCCGCTGACAGCGCCGTTCAATGCCAGCAAAGTCAGTTCGGCGCCCAATGGAAAATCGGTGCCGGTAGTGATATTTTCGACTTCCAGCACGCCGTTGATTGTCGCCGTGCCGGAGACCACCAATTTATCCGAAGGATAGCCTGCGGTATTTCTCGCGTCCATTTTGAGCTTTCCGTTCAGCGTCAAATTTTTATTCAAAGTGAGCGTACCTATGCGATTGGTTACCAGTGTTTGCGATTCGTCCCCCGGTGTGATCAGACCCTCTGCCAGCACGGATACGTTGCCTCCGACGAAACCTTTTCCGCCCAATGCGCCGCCGGTGCCTACCGAAACGGAGCCTGTGCCGGTGGCGCTGCCGGTAGTGTTGTTAGCTAACAGAGATCCGCTTCGTATGGTTGTCGTGCCGGTGTAAGTGTTGGCATTGGTAAAGATCTGCATACCGGTGCCTACTTTCGTAAATCCGGTGGCATTACTGATAATCCCCGCGAAAGTTGAATTGACATTTTTCGCGCCGACTGTCCATGTGTGACTGCCGGTCAATCGGGCATAAGCGTTGCCTGTCAATGAGCCGAGCGTGGTTGCGCCCGATTCGTTATAAACATTCAACAGATTGTCGGTGTTGGTGCCTGAAAAACTCACTTCGGCATTAGCAAGTCCGTAACTGTTGCGGAACTGGCAATCGCCGCCGTCGCTGTCGGTCGAGAAGTTGATTTTGCCGGTAAATGCCGACCAGTTGCCTTCCAGATAGTTCCGAATCCATGGCGTGCGGACATTGAACGTGCCTGCGCCGGTCAATTTGCCGGTATAATTGCATCGCGAATCGAGATAGATATAGCCTACTTTGCCTTCGGGAACTTCGATATTATAAGCGGCAGAACTGTATGTGCCGTTACTGTCGAAGCACGACAAAGTGCCGCCTTCCAGCACGATGGTCGTGGTTGCCGGAACCGCTGCATCGGATTTCAAAGCGACCGTACCGGCTTGGATGATCAATTTTTTGTGGGTGTTGGCGCTGTAAAGATACAAGGTTTTTGCGCCTTTTTTGGTCAGTGTTTCGCCCGAAATGATGGCGTCCCATGTGATCTCTGCATTGGCGTCGATAGTGGCGCCGTTGGCGCCGATCTTCAATGCTTTCTGCGATTTCAAGGCGGAAGTTACGGCGAAAGTCAAGGTGCCGCCATTGATGATGAATTTATTGGCATCGCTGCTTGCAAAACCTATCGCGCTGGCGTCGGTCAACGAGGGCAAAGATGCTACCGACAGGGTGCCTCCATTGACGACAGTGGCTCCGGCGTATTCGTTCAGTGTTTTCAAAGTTAAAGTGCCGCTGCCTCGTTTTTCAAGTCCGGAAGCGCCAATCAGTTTGCCGGATCCCTGCAAAACATAGTCCGTCGTATTGTCGATAAGCAGATGACCTGCGGTGAGTTCGCCGGTCAGATTTACCGTTTTGGCTGTAGCCGAATCATCGAAAACGACCGTATCGCCGTAGGCAAAATAGGTATCGCTACCATTATAGACAAAGTTTTGTGTGTTGGCAAAATCCCAGACAGCGCCGCTCTTGTCGCCTTTCCAAACGACCGATGCCGCCTGACGCAGACTTGTAACCGACAAAATCAGTTTGCCGTCGGTGAAAGCCAAGGATACGGTTTGTGTTTCTATCCCTTCTATCATAATATTGGAAACAGTGCCGGTCAGCGATGCGGCTTTCATCAAGACATAATCGCCATCGGGCAAAGTTCCATTCGACAGGATGCGCAATATTGGCTTGTCGCTGATTTGTAACTGATTGCCAATCAGTATGCTGTCGGAGACGCCGCCCAAGTTCATTGCTATAACCGCATTGTCTTTCCAGACCAGATCGGCGCCGATATTCAGCGTTCCCGATGTAGAGAGGATAGATCCGTATTCCAATGTGAGTGATTTTCCAAAAGTGCCTGCTGCCTCCAATTCGGCGTGGAGGTTCAGCCACACATCCGAATTTTGCAAGGTGCCGCTGAAACGTGTCGTACCGTCCCAGAGTTCCGTTTTACCCGAATAATCGTGTGTGCCGTTGAAGGTGAGCGTGCCTGCGCCCTGTTTGACAAAAATATTGCTGCCCGAAATTTTTCCGCCCGTAAAATTAAATTCGTAATCGGACGGTGAATTGACCGTAAAAGTTTTTGACGAAACGACACTGCTCACGGCAATCGGATTGGTGGCATTGCCCGAAACATCGAACAGCAAATCCTTTCCTGCACTGAGCGCCCAGTCAAAATCTGCCGCGCCATAGACCATTTTTCCATTGTCCATCACGGGAGGCGGCGGAACGGTGATTCCCTCTTTTTCTCCCAGGAAAAAAGAAACGTGTGGCGGCTGGTTGTATCCGCACATTTGCCAGCAAATCGCCTGACGGTACTGCATATCGTGCAGGAGGGTGTAAATGCGGTAAGTGGTTGGCGCTGTGGTGAAATAGATGCGCAGTTTGCTTTCGTCATCCGAGTGATAGATGAGTTCTTCGCGCCAGTCGCCAAAGAGGTCGGCTTGCAGGCAGGGCGTTCCTTTGGTGTGATTGCAGGAAAAATATCCCGTCGTTGTGAGCAGCGTTTGCCAGGTGGAGCCGGTCCATTTATCAATTCTGCCTTCTCCTTTGCCCAGCGTGTTGTTCATATTGTGGTCTACGAGTTCTTCCAGCAGGTCGCCGTCCCAAAAAATGCGAAAATTTTGCGAGCCGGCAGTAGTGGAAATTGTTCGTCTTTCGGAGGCAGACCAGACGCCACCGCCTGCACCGGGCGCAAGTTCCGCACCCGCGTAGGTGTTCGACCAGTTTGCGGCAATTGCGCGTCCGCAGTCGCTGCCTTTGATGTATTGCAAAAGAATTTGTCCCGATTCGGCGGCGCGCAGGGTAGTGCCGTAGTAGGGCGAACTTTCCAGACAGGCAAACACTTCCAGCCCTTTTCGGTAGGGGTCGAAGTCGCCGGTGTGAATGGCGTCGCCGTGTCCGAGTCCGGTGGAGTACAAGCCCTGTCCGTTGTCGTCGACGACCATTGAGCCGTACACGATTTCGTCCCGTCCGTCTCCGTCCACGTCGGCAATGTTGTAATTGTGGTTGCCCTGATAGGCGTAGGCGGCGTTGCCCGCCGTGTTGGTGTCGAATGTCCAGCGCGGTACAAGTTGCATTGCCGCACCGCTGCCCACAACGTCAAAGGTTTTCATCACAATGCGCGTATAAATGCCACGTGCAATGAAAAGCGACGGTTTTTTTCCGTCCAAATAAGGCGCTCCGAAGAAAAATTTGTTGGCGCGATGCCCGTAAGAGTCGCCCCAGTCGGCAGTGTTGCCACGCGGAATATAATCGGTGCGCGTGATTTCTACGCCCGTTTCGCCGTTAATGAGCGACAGAAATTCAGGTCCGGCACAAAGGTAGGTGGAATGGTTGGGGTAAGTACCGTCTTCGCCAGCCCAACTGTATGAACGATAATTGGTTACGCTTCCATTTGTGCCTGTAATGACGGTGCCGTCGGCAAAAGTTGTTCCTTCGCTTGTGCGCATAAAGACCTCTGCTTTGCCGTCGCCGTCGAAATCGTAGGCGGCAACATTTGTTTCCACATCCGAAAAAATATTGGGACCCACGTTGATAGCCCACATAAAAGTGCCGTCCAATTTGTATGCCTCGATGTACGAAAAATGCTGTGCGCTTGGCGACCAGTCGGGGTAGAGGCGTTTGATAATGATTTCCATTTCGCCGTCGCCGTCGAGGTCGGCAGCGGTGGCATCGTTAAGCACGTAACCGCTCACGGGCAGGGTGCGCATCGGAATTTCGATATAAGCATTGGGCAAAACGTTTTTTGCAGCGCATTTCGGCTGTTCGACGCCATCCACAACTGCCGCCACCTGATAGGTGGAGGTCAAAGTTCCTGCTGCATCGGAATAATTGGAAACGGCGAGCGGCACGGAATTGACCAGCGTACCGTCCCGGTAGAGGTTGTAAGTTGTGCCGCGCCATTCCTGTCCGGTGATGCGCCACTGCACAAAAACGCCATTTGTTACTTTGGATGCAACAAGCCCGCGCCCCAGATTTTCCATTTGACGCTGGGCATACACAGAGGGAAAAATGCTCATCAAAGTAAACAGAGCAAATAATAACTTTTTCATTGGAACAAATTTTTTAAATATAATTTTTATGCTGCAAAAGTAGCGGCTTTATTTGGTTCGTATGTGATAAAATTGTTCAATTGTATGGAATATAGTACAATTTTTGCGCTCTAAATCAGCCATGGAAAACGAAAACAATCTTCGTTATAGAGGCTGTAATCGGCATTACCATTGACGGCGAAGGTTTTGATCAGCTTGGCGCCTTGCAGCAATGACTGCGCAAAACGGAGTGACGCCCCTGTCTTGACGCGGTCTTCCACTATCAAAATGCTTTTGTCGTGATATGCAAAATCGATGGGCGACAACAGTTGCGGACGGTCGTATTTTGGATTTTGAAGCTTGTCGCGCAGGTTGATTTTCAGCAAAAAAACGTCGGTGTCGAGCCGCTGATTGAGAATAGCCGCCGGAATAATGCCACCGTTGGCTATCGCTACGATCATATCAAATTTTTCTGCAAATTCTATTTCACGAAAACCTTGCAGCACTTCGTCGAAGGATTTCATTGGCTGTTAAAGTTTGGAGATGGTTTTCAGGACGGCGAAACCTCCGAATAATTGCAGGAGCAGACCGGGGAAAGCGATGCGCCAATCCTGCACGGCTTGGTGAAAATCGCCTGCAACTGCCCATTCGACCGCTGATCCTACTGCTTGATAGAAGACAATCGCCGCCAAAATTGCCGGAATCGACACTTTCCCGACTTTGTGCGCCAAATAAGCCGCCGCCACCGCTAACAGGCTTGATTTCAGCAAAATAATGGGCAACATGCTCATGGCAGGCATACCAAACAACGCGCTGTTTGCGATGGGCGATAGGATAGCCGTCAACAATCCCACGCGAAGACCGTATTTATAGGCGGCTATCAGCGTGAAAAAATAAATCGGCAACCAGATTAAGCCGCCGGAAGGCACAAGATGCGCTAATTGCGGCAAGACAATATTGCCGATCACAAACACGGTCGCAAACAGGTAGGTTTGTGTTTCGCGCAGACCGAAGGAATACAATTTTGCGGTATTTTCCATAACTATGATAATTTTCGGCAAATGTAAAACTTTTTTTCTGTTTCGGCAAATAATTCGGAAATTTTTAATGCCAAATTTTTCCCCATTTTTTGCACTTTCAAAAATATTATCTATCTTTGTCGCGGATATTCGTAATTTAATCGAAAACAATATTCGTAAGAAGAAGTAATACACGGAGACCAATCCTGTCGAATATCCATTTTTTAAATACATCCAAATATGATGACAGGTCAAAAAGTTTCGCGAAGACAATTTTTGCAATCGGCATTGCTCGGAGTAGGGAGTTTGTTGCTTGCACAGTCTCCATTGAAAATTTTTGCAGTTGTCAAACCGGAGCGGCAGGAAGGGCAAAATGAACCAAATATTTCTTCTCAAGAGGCAGATACCTTATACCGGAGGGCAAAAACTTTATTTTACGATCGACGTTACGCGGAGGCGACTGCTATCTATCAACAGCTGATTGCCGCTTTTCCCACTTGTGTCCGTTATTATGATGGTTTGGCGCGAGTGTTGGGCGGACAACAGCTATTGTTTGAAAAAACCGCCGCTTACCTGAATGATGAACTGCAATATGAAATGACTTACCATCCTAACGGCAATATACATACCAAAACCGACGTCGGCGAATATGCCTACTATTTGCCGCAGCCGCACGCAATGAGCGGCATTGTCGGCGAGGCGAGCGCCGCTGTTACCAACGAAATACAAGAGATCAGCTACACCGCTTTCAACAAAGTCTGCAGCATAGATCAGGACAACGACCGCTATCTCATCTATTACGGTTTGGACGAGCAGCGCATCAAAACCGAATACTACTATGCCGACAGCCTGCGCCACACCCGCTACTATTTGGGCGCTTACGAGTTGGATATCGACAGCGCGGGCAACGAAACGCCGGTCAATTATGTTTATGCGCCGTCGGGCTTGATCGCCATCGTCCAATCGAATGAGATCTATTATGTGCATACCGACCATCTCGGCTCGCTGCAAGCCCTGACCGGCAACATTGTGAGCGAATATGCCTACACGCCTTGGGGCGGCAGAATACTCTTGACCGGCGCCAACCTGACCGATCGCGGCTACACCGGACACGAACACCTGCCCGTCCTCGGTCTGATCAATATGAACGGGCGCATCTACGACCCCACCTTCGCCCGCTTTCTATCGCCCGACCCGTTTGTGCAGGCGCCAAATTTCTCGCAGAGCTTTAATCGGTATAGCTATTGCTTGAACAATCCGCTACGATACACAGATCCGGATGGGGAAAATCCCATTATTGCGGCAATCATAATTGGTGCGGCAGCTGGCGCTGGCGGCTATACCGGTTATAAAATTGCCGATGCAAAAGGTTACGATTTTAGTAATTGGCAAACATACGGTTATATACTTGGTGGTGCTGTTATCGGCGGTGCATCCGGGTATTTAGGTGCAACTATTGCAGCAGGAGGCGGTTTTATGGCGAACACGATGGGAATAATGTACAGTTCGGCATTTAATTCCATGGGAATGACTGCGTTAAGTGGTGGAATGATGTCGCCAAGCATTAGTTTTGGGGTGGCTTCTTATGATTTTGGAACAGGTGAGTGGGGCTATCTCGGAAAGAAAGGCAACAAATGGTATCAAAATTTGGGATATGGATTGGGTGCGTTGGCGAATTTAAAAGATATTAATGATATAATAAATAGCACTGCTGCGAGAGTTTACACTCAAAAACAATATCCGCAAGATGATGGTGGCGGAAAAGATTATAAAATATCACATACATCTGTAGT
>JAISUM010000032.1 GCA_031272095.1 Candidatus Symbiothrix sp.
CTGTTCAATATGGAAAAAGACAGCCGCCTTTGCAAACACAAAGTGCCGGAAGAGGGCGTTGTCGTCCGTATCGACCACAGGGCTTGGAAAATCAAGTGCAACGACTTTTTGGTTTGGGAGAGTAAGGATTTGGACAGTTGAAAAAATCACTATTTTTTCGTACCTTTGCCCCGTGAAGAGCAATCAGAGAAGTTTATGAAATTCATGTTTATCGTTCAGGGTGAAGGTCGCGGGCATCTGACACAGGCAATTACGCTCTATAAGATGCTGGAACGCAACGGACACAAAGTTGTGGGGGTATTGGTAGGCAAAAGCAAGCGCCGCGAGTTGCCGACGTTCTTCTACAATAATATTCAGGCGCCCGTATTTCGATTTGACAGTCCTAATTTTCTGCCCGCCGCCCATCACAAACGCAATAATATCTGGAGCAGCATCGCCTATAATCTGCTGAAAACGCCGGTCTATTTGCGGAGTATCTTCTATCTGCACCGAAAAATCAAGGAATTGCAACCCGATAAAATCATCAATTTCTACGATCTGATGGCAGGTCTGACTTACTTGTTCTTTCCGCCGAAAACGCCTTGTATCAGCGTCGCCCACCAATACCTGTTTTTGCATCCCGATTACTCGTTCCCAAAAGAAAATATCGCCGAACTGAAATCGCTGCAACTTTTCAATTACCTGACAAGTTTTCGCTCAAAAAAGTTGCTGGCGCTGTCGATCGAACAAAAGCCGAATGTCCCTGCCCTTCGAATGATCATTCTCCCGCCACTGTTGCGTGATACAATATTAAATTGTCGTATAACGCAGGGGGACTATCTGCACGGCTATCTGCTCAATGACAATTATGCCGATGAAATCACGGATTATTGTGCGCAACACCCCGAAATCAAGATGCACTTTTTCTGGGATAAAAAAGACGCTCCGGCAGAAACGCATATCGACAATCTGACTTTTCATACTTTGGATGATCGGTCGTTTATCCATTATATGTCAGGCTGCAAGGCGTATGCGACGACCGCCGGTTTTGAATCGGTTTGCGAAGCCATGTATCTGGGGAAACCCGTATTGATGGTGCCCACCCATATCGAACAAACCTGCAACGCCCATGAAGCGGCATTAGCCGGAGCCGGTATCGTCGCCGACCGATTCGATTTGGACGCCTTATTGCAGTATATTCCCGAATACCAGGGCAATGAACAGTTCAAAAACTGGGTGCAACAAGCCGAAAAACGCTGGATGGCAGCCCTGAACTAATCGCGTTTGTCGCTGATAATCCAAGTCATCACAAAATCGTTGGTAAGCTGATAATGTACGGTAAAAGTTTGCCGGTGCGGGCTAAAAGTTTCGTGGGCGGTGAAAGAGGCTATCCCATCGCTTTGCGGTTCAAACGGATGAATATGCAGATGCGCTTGCAAATCGAGTGTCGGAATATCCAACAGTTTATACAGCGACTCTTTTGCCGACCAGTGCAGCAACAAATGCACTAAACGTTGCGCCGTCGAGATCTGCTGCGCCTCGTCGGCAGTCAAAAATCGATCCGCCACTTTTTCTATCCGCGAATGGATCCGCTCAATATCCACCGCTATCGGCAGCTCGCGATGCAGGGCGATCGCCACATGGTTTTTGGTATGACTGATGCCGATAAAAAAACTGTTGTCCGCCAAATAAGGCTTGCCCGACGGCAGATACTTAATTTCTTTTTCTTCTCCGGTCAAACGTTTCAACAAGACGCGCACCGCCAACCATTCTCTCAAACGATGCGGCGCCCATTTGCCGACGGCAGGCAAATACCAATCTTTGCGTTCCAATTGCGCCAGTAAATCCTCCGGAGAAGCCTGAATCGGAACGGCGCAAACCATAAATTTAGCTGTCATAACAGGGACAAAATTACATGAATTTTTCGTTTTGCTGAAAAAAAATGCCCCAAAATTTCCGTAATTCGAGAAAAAGTCGTAATTTAGCACAATTTTTCAGAGAGAAGATTATTTATACAACCAATAAAAATATAAATGTTTGACAGTCAAGACAGAATAATTTCGGTCAATATCGAGGAACAAATGAAGACCGCGTACATCGACTATTCGATGTCGGTCATTGTTTCTCGTGCTTTGCCGGATGTTAGAGATGGTTTTAAGCCGGTTCATCGGCGGATTTTATACGGAATGAACGAATTAGGGAATCATTCCAATCAACCTTATAAAAAGTCAGCGCGTACGGTAGGGGACGTGCTGGGGAAATATCACCCGCATGGCGACAGCTCGGTGTACGGCGCTTTGGTGCGCATGGCACAAGATTGGGCGTTACGCTATCCTTTAGTGGATGGGCAAGGGAACTTCGGCTCGATCGACGGCGACTCGGCAGCGGCTATGCGTTATACGGAAGCTCGTTTGAGCCGCATCGCAGAAGAAATGTTGCGCGACATCGAAAAAGATACGGTCGATATGACCTTGAATTTCGACGACAGTTTGAAAGAACCCAGTGTTTTGCCGACGCGCATCCCTCAACTTTTAATGAACGGCGCCTCCGGTATCGCCGTCGGGATGGCAACCAATATGCCACCCCACAACTTGACCGAATGTGTGAATGGTATCATTGCCTATATCGACGCCAAAGGAGACATCGACGTCGAAGGACTGATGCAATACATCAAAGCGCCCGATTTTCCGACAGGCGCCATGATCTACGGATATCAGGGCGTGCGCGACGCCTTTGAAACCGGTCGCGGACGTATCATCATGCGCGGAAAAGCCGAAATCGAAACGCACAATAACCGCGATTTGATCGTTATCCGCGAGATACCTTATTCGGTAAATAAAAAAGAACTGATCGAATATATTGCCTCGCTGGTAACCGACAAACGCCTCGATGGCATCGCCCACGTCAATGACGAATCCGACAGAGAAGGTATGCGCATCGTCGTCGAAGTCAAAAAAGATTTCAATGCCAATGTCATCCTGAATAAACTCTACAAGATGACCGCCTTGCAATCGTCGTTCAGCGTGAATAATATTGCATTGGTACACGGTCGCCCCCGTCTGCTCAACCTTAAAGATCTGATTCACCACTTTGTCGTGCATCGTGAAGACGTCGTTACCCGTCGTACCAAATACGATTTGGCAAAAGCCGAACAACGCGCTCACATTTTAGAAGGCTTGATTATCGCCTCCGACAATGTCGATGAAGTAGTCGCCATCATCAAATCGTCGCCCAACCAAAATGAAGCCAACGACCGACTGAAAGCGCGGTTCGGCTTTTCGGACGAACAGTCGCGTGCCATCCTTGCGATGCGTCTCGGACAGCTGACCGGCTTGGATCAGGACAAACTGCACGCAGAATTTGATGAACTGCAAAAACTGATAGCATACTATAAGGAATTGCTGACCAATGAAGATATGCTGATGGGCGTCGTCAAAGACGAATTGCGCGAAGTCCGCGATAAATTCGGCGATGTACGCAAAACCGAAATCGTCTATGCTACCGAAGATATGAATCCCGAAGATTTCTATGCCGACGACGAAATGGTCATCACGATTTCGCACATGGGCTATATCAAACGGACGCCATTAGCCGAATTTAAATCGCAAAATCGTGGCGGTATGGGATCCAAAGGCTCCGAAACACGCGACGAAGATTTTGTAGAATATATCTACCCCGCAAATATGCACGCCACGATGCTGTTCTTTACGCAAAAAGGCAGATGCTATTGGCTGAAAGTCTATCAGATACCGGAAGGCACGAAAACATCCAAAGGTCGCGCCGTTCAAAACTTGCTGAATTTGGACGCCGATAACCGGATCACCGCCTTTGTCCGCATCAAACATCTGAACGATACCGAATTTGTTTCAACGCATTATTTGGTCTTCTGTACGAAACACGGCACCGTCAAAAAGACACTCTTGGAATCGTTTGCCCGACCGCGTCAAAACGGCGTCAATGCCATCAATTTGCAGGAAGGCGACGAAGTCATCTCCGTCAGAATGACCAACGGACACAACGAAATCGTCATTGCCAACCGCAACGGACGCGCCATCCGATTCAACGAATCCATCCTGCGGGCGATGGGACGAACCGCTACCGGCGTGCGCGGAATGAGATTGGACGACGACGGCAACGACGAAGCTATCGGTATGATTTGTATCAAAAATCCTGAAACAGAAAGCATCTTGGTCGTTTCGGAACAAGGCTACGGCAAACGCTCGAAAATAGACGATTACCGCATCACCAACCGCGGCGGAAAAGGCGTTAAAACGCTGAATATCACCGAAAAAACAGGTAAATTGGTCAGCATCAAGAGCGTTACCGACGACAACGATTTGATGATCATCAACAAATCGGGCATCGCCATCCGCATCAAAGTTGCCGATCTGAACATCATCGGTCGCGCCACACAAGGCGTCCGGCTGATTAACCTCGAAAAACGAAACGATGAAATCGCTTCGGTTTGTAAGGTGATTTCCGAAAACGAAGAAGAAACGGAAACAGAAACCGACACGGAAACAAACAATGAAACAGAAATAACTGATAATGAATAACTTATTAATTAATAAAGTCATGAAAAAAACAGTATTCACATTAGGATTATGTTTGGTAGCGGGCTTGTCGTTTGCACAAAAAAAATCGGTTAATATTGTAAAAGCCGAATTGAGAGGCGAGAAACCCAATGTAGCAGAGTTGCGTACTTTAATCAAAGGAGCGCTCACGAATCCCGAAACAGCGGATAAAGCGGAAACTTGGAAAATTGCAGGCGACATTGAAAACAAAACGCTCAGCGATGAACAAGCAAAAATGATGGTAGGGCAAAAACCGAATGAAGATGCCATGTATCCTGCATTGTACGAGATCTACCCGTACTATGAAAAGGCATATTCGTTAGATATATTGCCCGATGCAAAGGGGAAGGTCAAACCTAAATACGCTAAAGACATCAAAGCGATTATGCTGGCAAATCGTCCCTATTATGTCAATGCAGGCTCGTATTATTACGGAAAAAAAGACTATCGGAAAGCCTACGAATGTTTTAAATTCTATGGCGACTATCCCACCCTGCCCATGTTTCAGGACGATGCGGAAAGCCTGTCGAAATTTGAAAACTTGGAAACCGATTCCAGCGCCATTCAGTACCTCTATTTTTCGGGACTGTCGGCAGAATTGATCCCCGACTATCCGACGGCTATCGAGGTCTATGAACGAGTCAAGGATTCCAAGTATATGAATAACAATGAACTCTATCAACATTTGGCAGACCTGTATAACCTGCGGATGAAAGATACGGTGAATTACGTGAGAACACTGCAAGCCGGTGTGGAAAAATTTCCCGATGAAAGCTATTATCTGCTCAATCTGATCAACATCAACATCATTCAGAACAAGCCCGAAGAAGCGATCACTTATTTGGACAAAGCCATCGAAGTCAATCCCAACGACTCCAAACTCTATTATGTTCGCGCTTACGTTTACGAACAAATCAAAGACGACGACAAAGCCATCGAATACGGCACAAAAGCTTTGGCAGTAGAGCCGGATTATGTCGATGCATTGGTCTTGGTAGGACGCATCTATTTCAATCAAGGCTTGGAAATGCAATCAAACGCCAGCACCATCAGAGACCGCAAATTGCAAAATACGGAATTTGACAAAGCGCACGAAAAATTCAAGCAAGCCATTCCCTATTTTGAAAAAGCCTACTCGCTGAAACCCGATGAAAAATCGGTCGTTTACGGCTTGCGCAGCATCTACTATTCTTTGGATAATAACAAAGAATACGACAAGTGGGAAAAAATTTACAACGATTTAAGTAAATAGTCAAATAAGAGTTTTTTAATAGGATTGTTAAATTTAATTTAGAACAAAGCATGCAAGAAAAAATTGGATCTGACGCAGGTCGCGTCTGGAAAGTTTTGAACGAAACGGGCGCCAAGTCCGTCAAAGACATCAAAAAAGTGTTGAAACTGACCGATAAAGAAATTTATGCCGCTATCGGTTGGTTGGCTCGCGAAAGCAAACTGGCTTTCACGGACAAAGAAGGCGAAGTCTATCTGTCGCTGATTTAAGCAGCCAATCGTCCGTCGCGGGAATTTCCTGTTGAACACATCGGCTACGGCGTAATGTCTTTGAACTTTACGCCGTAATTTTTTATAGTAAGTGGAACTGACGGAATATCACCATCTTAGGAATGTGAACTGTGCCGGACTCGAACCGGCGACCCCTACCCTGTCAAGGTAATGCTCTGAACCAACTGAGCTAACAATTCAAAAAAGCGCTGCAAAGATACATGAAAAAATTGAAATATCCTAAATTCGAGCGGGATTTTTTTGTCCGTCATCCCGCGCTTGACACGGGATTGTTCATTGTTTCGCCCTTTTTATCGCTCGACAGATTTTGACTGTTTTCAAACTTCAAAATTACTTTTTTAACAGTCGCACTCCTTCCCCACCCCACATCACAAGCGAGGTAACGCCGATAATTATTCCCCAGTCCGCCAATTTCAGAGGCACAACATTAAACATTTCGCCGCCAAGGGTAACAATCAGCCACTGCCCGACCAAAATTACCGCCGCAATCGCAAGAAACCCGCTGCACGAGCCGATATTGGCAAATGCCGATTTGCCGGTCATAAAGGCTTTGGCGTTAAACATATTCCAAAATTGCAGCAGCACGAAAATCGTGAAAAACAGCGAGAGTTCGTAAGCCGAAAGCCCGTTGCCCGCACT
>JAISUM010000042.1 GCA_031272095.1 Candidatus Symbiothrix sp.
AGCGCATTTGCATTTGGAGAGAGAGTAACGCGCGATGCAGACCGCGCAAGTATCAAACAACGTACCGAAAACTGGACGAAAGACGTCCCGACGGCAACGACAACAGACAACGCAGGCAGCCTGCGCATCGGAGCGCCTGCGCCCGCCCCGACTGTTCCGATAGGCGAAGGGCTGCTGTGCCTCGTCGCGCTGGGCGGCGCGTATGCGTTGAGGAAAAAACGTGATTAGTGGTAAGTGGTGAGTGATTAGTGGTGAGTAGCCCGTCATGGCGGACTTGATCCGCCATCCCCCGAAGAGACCTCATTTTTACCTCATCACAAACAAAACGACCTAAGTAGCAGTCAGTTGCAATATACAAAGCCAACCTCATTACATCATTTTTCAGTCTAAATGATGTAATGAGGTTGATTGTGTGCAATGACAATTTCCCTGCGCTACTGGGGTTGTTTTGTTTGGAGCCAATGAGGTGAAAATGAGGTCTTTGTGTGTGACATTCCACTGATAGCATCACTAATCACTAAACTCTAAACTCTAAACTCTAAACTCTAAACTCTAAACTCTACCAACTACCCACTACCCACTATTTGACCGAATTCCCCCCGATATTGACCGAAAAACATCTTTTCCGTGCAACGCAATTGCCCTACCTTTGTCGGCGAAAAATAAACACATAAATACTAAGTTTATTATGAATTATTAATTTTTTAAATTTTAAGAAGATGAAAAAACAATTATCTTTTTTCTGTGTCAAGCGCAGAATGATGTCTCTAACGACCTTTGTCGTTTCCCTCTTTGTCCTCAATTCGTTTGCGCAAACAGACGTAACCGAATTGATTGTCAATCCCGATTTTGAAGCCGGTACTACCATTACCGACAATGCGCCGGATGGCTGGTTTCGGACGGGCAACGGCACAAGTAAGATCTCTACTGCTGCCAAAGGCGACGGCTCGGTGGTAGTAGATGGCGAAAACCATTGGCAGATATGGGGCGGTCCCTTTACATGCGACGCCTATCAAACGATCAGCGAAATTCCTAACGGAACTTATCGACTGCGTTTCGGCTGCTACATGGAGTTCGCAACGGACGCCTATTTGTATGCCAACACGACCAAAACGCCGTTAGTCAATGCGACGTCGGATTGGTACGAGGCAGATGCGATTGTGCAGGACGGCACTTTGCGCATTGGCGTCAGTGTAACCGATGGAACGGTCTTCGAGATCGACCATTTCAGTCTGACCTTCTACGGAACGGACTTGTCGATGTTTGCCAATCAACTGTCCGGTTTGATTACGACGGCGCAAAGTTTGCAATCGGCGAAAATGACCGACGGCGCGGCAACAACTTTGACCGACGCCATCACGCAGGCGCAGACGACGGTTGCCGAAGATCCTTTAAACGCCGACCACCTCAACGAGGCGATTGCGCAGATCACATCGGCTATCAACGAGGCAAATCTCGCAGTCGCGGCTTATGAAAATCTGCAAATAGCCATCGACTCGGCGCAAACCGTCTATAGCGCCTCCGGTATTGACGCCGACATCTTGCAAAACGCCATCGCGACAGCACAGACTGCCAACACCAATCTTACACTTACGGTTGCCGATGTCAATGCAGCGACAGCTACGCTTTATCAGGCAGTTTTGGCATATCGCATTGAGAATGCCGGTGCAGGCAATCCGATAGATATGAGCAGCTTTATTGTCAATCCCAATTTCAACAGCAGTAATACGGGCTGGAGTTGGAACACCGGCGCCAGCAGTACCGGCACCTTTACGGCAGAAACCAAAACCGACTTGGCAGGCGGTACCTACGGCGATTTCGTCGGCGGCGTCTGGGAAAACTGGGCGTCCGCTGCTTTCAGCGGAAAAATGTATCAGGCAATCAGCGGTTTGCCCAACGGAAAATACCGTTTGAGCGCCTCCGTTTATGCCAATAAAACTTGGGAAGAGGCAAAAACCGTTACTATTTATGACGAAGACGGCGTAACAGTCATCAGCACCGAAACGCCTCCCTATCAGGATTGGCTTTTCTTGTATGCCAACAACGATAGCGTTGCTGTAACAGACCCGAAATCCTGTCTGACTTATTCGCTCGAAGTTAATGTCTATGACGGTACGATGGAATTGGGCATCGTCAGTCCCGACGTCGTTACCAACTGGTTCGCCGTCGATAATTTCTATTTGGAATATCTCGGCTACGATATGACCGCAGCAAGCGCTTATTTGCAGGAACGCATCACTTTTGCTTCGGATTATACCGACGGAGACGTGATGCAAGGCATCGTTTTGTCGGAATTGAACGCGGCGATCAACAATGCCAACGGCGTAGTATCAGGTACTCCCACGAAGGTAACTATCGAAAGCGCCACCTCGCGTTTGCAGGCTGCGATCTCCGCCGCCGAATCGTCGATGTCCGCTTATGCTACATTGAAAACGGCTATTGACGATGCCAACACCGCTGCGCCAAATTATGCAGCTTTTCCCGGATATGCAGCCTATTTGACTGCCATCACCACTGCACAAGGCGCTTATAATGACGTCGCTTTGGATGAAGCAGGCGTGGCAGCTGCCGTTGAAGCCCTGCGCGTGGCGTCGGTTACTTGCCAACTGACGCAACCGGCTCCTTTCGACGCAAGCTTTGCGCTCTACAATCCGAGTTTTGAATTGGGCGTTTATTCCACCACTTATCTGTCGAAAACCTACAATGCGCCCACCGGTTGGCAGTTGAATATGGAATACGTATCAAGTTTGGATTCCAAACTGTCGCAAACCAATCCCCACGACGGCGTCAATCTTTATAACGCTTGGTCGGGAAACGTGATCGAAATCAATCTCTATCAGGAATTGCATTTGCCCGCAGGCGAATATGAACTGTCGGCGGTGATGCGCTCGGAATATGACTTTGTCAATGACACCCAAGAACTCTATGCAGCAATAGGATTATCTGAATATACATCCGAAAAATACATCTTCAATCCAGACATGTTTACGACCGACGATTTTAATCTTCTCGAAGCGTGGATGCCTTTGTCGGTTGAGTTTGCCGTTACATCGGAAGAAGAAACTGTCATTTTAGGCGCACGCTCTTATGGCGACGGCACGACTGCCGGAGGCTGGTTCCAGATCGACGATTTCCGTTTGCAGTGCAAGGTAAAAGCAGCGGGCATCAATTCACCAAGCATAGCAGAAAAAACACTGTATGCATACGGAACAAAAGGCGGCGTACAACTCTTGTCGCATGGCGCGTCGGATGTTCGCATCTATTCCGTAACCGGTCAATTGGTGAAAACCGTCAGCGTAGATGGCTCGGCAACCGTAGCTTTGGCGCCGGGCGTCTATTTCGTGAATAAGCAGAAAGTAGTGGTGAGTGATTAGTGGTGAGTGATTAATTGTCTGAACCTTGATTTTTACAAGATTTGCAGGATTATCGTGATTTTGATAATCCTGCAATTTTTTTATGAGGAGGACGTCATCCCGCGCTTGATATCTTCAGGGGATAGCGGTTCAAGCCCGCCATGACGGGCGGTTTTTACTGATAGCATCACTGCGAGTGATACTAACCACTAATCACTAACCACTAATCACTAACCACTAATCACTAATCACTTACTTTTTCGCTGCTTGCCACAGCGCTTCCATCTCTGCCAAAGTCATATCTTTGAGGGCTTTGCCTGCATCTTTGGCGCGTTGTTCCATATAATTGAAGCGCTCGATGAATTTTTGATTGGTGCGTTCTAATGCGTTATCGGGCTTGATTTTATACAGTCGCGCCGCATTGACTATGCTGAAAAACAGGTCGCCAAATTCGGCTTCGATTTTGTCGGCGTCCATTGTTGCTATTTCGGCTTTCAATTCCAAAAATTCTTCCTGCACTTTGTCCCAAACGTCTTCGCGCTGTTCCCAGTCGAAACCGGCATTTCGCGCTTTGTCCTGTATGCGGTGCGCCTTCACCAACGACGGCAGGGAAGCGGGAACGCCCGCAAGCACCTGTTTGTTGCCGCCCTTTTCTTTCAGTTTAAGCTGCTCCCAATTTTGCATCACCTGTCCGGCAGTTTCGGCTTGGGTTGTTCCGAAAACGTGCGGATGGCGGAAAATCAGCTTTTCCGACAGGGCATTGCAGACGTCGGCGATGTCGAATTGCCCTTTTTCTTCGGCAATTTTGGAATAGAAGACGATATGCAACAGCACGTCGCCCAGCTCTTTTTTGATATCGGCAAGGTCATTTTTGATGATGGCTTCGCACAATTCATAAGTTTCTTCAATGGTGTTTTCGCGCAGACTTTCGTTGGTCTGTTTTCTGTCCCAAGGGCATTTCACGCGCAGCTCGTCCATAATGTCGAGCAGTCGCCCGAAGGCTTGCATCTTATTTTCTCGTGTGTTCATTATAATATTTTATTCCGTCTTGCAAAAACCGGATGTATTGTTCAACATTGGTATCGTAGGCACGCCAGGGTGCAATCGGCTGTCCTTCGGTATCCACCAAAACATAGAAGGGTTGAGAGTTGGATCCGAATTTCAATCGTTGCAGATAGCTCCATTTGTCGCCTATGGTACGCAATTTGCGTGTTTTGCCCGATTCGTCCACTTCGATGGCTTGGTTGAGCTCGGTTTTATCATCCACATACAACGAAATCAGGATATAGTCGTTGTCGATAATGTTTTTGACACGCGGGTCAGACCAGACGGCGGCTTCCATTTTGCGGCAATTCACGCAGCCGTAACCGGTAAAATCGAGCATCACCGGCTTATTATATTTTTGCGCATACGCCATACCTTCGTCGTAATCGTGAAATTTCGGACGTACTTCTCCGTCATACAAGCTAAAATCTTGCGTATAAAGCGGAGGAGCAAACGCACTGACCGCTTTCAAAGGCGCTCCCCACAAGCCCGGAATCATATAGACCGCAAAAGCGAACGAAACGATCGCCAATGACAGGCGCGGAACCGAGACATACGGCAGATCGCTGTCGTGCGGCAATTTGATTTTTCCCAACAAATAGCATCCCAGCAGGGCGAAAATGACGATCCACAGCACGAGGAACACTTCGCGGTCGAGAATATGCCAGCCGTAAGCCAAATCTGCTACCGACAGGAATTTTAATGCTAACGCCAACTCGATAAAACCCAGTACGACTTTGACGGTATTGAGCCAGCCGCCCGATTTGGGCAGGTTTTGCATCCACGACGGAAAAACAGCGAACAGCGCGAAAGGTATAGCCAGCGCCAATCCGAATCCGAACATTCCAACTGCCGGTCCGATCAGATTATTCATACTGCCGACCTGCACCAGCAAGCCGCCGATAATAGGACCCGTACAAGAGAAAGACACTAACACCAAGGTGAATGCCATAAAAAAGATACTGATCAATCCGGTAGTCGATTCGGCTTTGCTGTCCATCTTGTTAGTCCAAGAAGCAGGCAAAGTCAGTTCAAATGCACCGAAAAACGACACGGCAAAGACCACCAACAGGACAAAAAACAGCAGATTAAAGACGTTATTGGTCGATAAATCGTTCAATGCGCTTGCGCCGAACAGCGCCGTGATCAGCAGTCCTAATACCAAATAGATGACAATGATCGACAGCCCGTAAATCAGCGCATCGGCAATGGCTTTCTTGCGGTTGCTTTTCGAGCGTTTCAGAAAAAAACTGACCGTCATCGGAATGATAGGCCAGACACAGGGCGTCAGCAGCGCCAAAAAACCGCCGCCAAAACAGATCAGAAAAATCGCCAACCACGATTTGTCGCTCGTCGATTGCCCTTCGCCCAAAGCGTTGAGTTGGTCGATAACCGGTTCCCAAAGGTCTTTATCGGAGGGCGTTGGCGCTACAATGGTTGTCGCCGCAAGCGTGTCGGCTTTGGCGGTATCGGCTACTGCCACCGGAGGCGGGGGTGGGGGAGTTTCGGTTTTCGCCACCACTGCGACGCCTTCCGGCAAATCTTTCGCCGAAAGAGAAAACTCTTCTTTCAAAGCCATACAGCTCTGATCGTTGCACGACATATAATCAATATAGCCTTCGAGGGCAAACTTGGAGAGGTCGGTGATTTTCAATTTCTGGGTGAAAACCGGATTGGATTTGTACCAGCTGACGTCCATCATAAACATTTCGTCGTACTGACTGACCACTTCGGAAGCGCTTTGCACTTTGCCCGATAATTCGGCTCCTTTGACTTTTTCAAAGATAAATTTCGTAGGCAGCGGTCCGTCTTCGGGCATGGTCATATTGTAAATGTGCCATCCCGGATCGACCATAGCCGCAAAAATGACTTCACTTTGAGGAGTAATGGAAATCTTCCATTTCACAGGTTGTTTGACTTGCGCCGATAAGCCGACTGCAAACATTAAAAATAAAACACAGAATCGAATGCGTTGTTTCATATTAGTTATTCATTAAGTGGGGCAAAGGTACTGCTTTTTTCCGACATGTGTAGTGGAAGAAATAAAAAAATTGCCGTCAGCGCCGATAAGTAACGCAAATTACAGTTTCACTTTATAGCAGATGCCCATCGAAAGGGTGTGGGAGTCGGTATCGGTGATTTGTTGGTCGTAGCGCAGAAAAAAGTCAAGATAGTCGGTACGATTGAGCCGCCACGCCGTACCGCATTGATAGCGGATGCGCGACAGTTCGTTGCCCATCGGGTTGTTCAGCGTGGAGTAGAAATCGCATGAAACGAAGGGTTTCCAAGGTCTTCCCCAGATAGCGTATTCGACTTGTAATTTATTCTTTAACAGATATTTGGGATTGATTTTGTAGTCGCCGCGATCTTCGTCGCGACAGGTTCCCTGCAACCGTCCGCGCCACGAGAATGTAAATTGCCCGACGCTTTCCTTATACGAGATATTGGCGTAGTAGCGGTGGCGGACTTCAAAATAGCGGTCGTTGTTATAGAGGTACATAAAGGCATAGGAAGCGCCGATTTTCAGTTTGCGTTGGAACAAAGCGTAATCGGCGCCGATGGATAGCACATTGCGATCGAATCCGGCGGGCGATGAGGTCAATCGCAATTCTTCTTCTATCGCAAGACTGATTTTGCGACCGATCGCCTTGTCTAACTCGGCAGACAGGGATAAACCGTAGTCGGTGGTGCGTTGTTGCGCCGACGCCACAAGACTTGTCAATAGCAGTCCGAACAGGATAGAAAGAATCTGTTTCATGGTCAAGAGAACTTCGTGATGTTGTCTATTGTATTGATTTCGTCCGATGCGGCTTGGTAATAGACTTTCAGGAAAGCGACGTCGCGCAGAAAATCTATGTGTCCGACTTCGACTTTGGTGATGGTCAGACCGGTGCGGGTTTGCAGATCGGCAAGCATTTCGTCGTAGCGGTCGGGCGTAATCAGAGCAATTTTTTCATACAGCACAATTTTTGTAGCTGACTGTTGCAGGAAAACCGAGCTTTCGAGGACAAGGACGAAGACGATGAACAGCAGATTGGCGGCAATGACCGAAACAAACGGCACATTGGTGGACAAGCCATTCACGGCGGAGATCCCGATAATCATAAACAGATAGGTCATATCACGGATTTGCAGGGTTTCGGTACGATAGCGGATCATGCCGAAAATAGCGAACAGACCAAGCGCAAACCCGATATTCATCGAGATGCTTTGCAGCATGAAGAGCAGCAAAAATATGGTTACGCTGAAAAGTATGAAAGTGAAATAATAGTCCTTTCGATGACTTTTTTTGTAATAAAAAAACTGCGTAATAAACCAGCACACCAGCACATTGATGGCGAAAGAGAGCAGCAAAGTCCAAATATGCGGGATATTGAAGATGCCGTTGAGGTCTTCTATACTCAGCGAGTACCACGCTTTTTGCGTTAATTCGGCGGCGTGTTCAGCCGCAATTTGAGGGTCGAAATCCGATTGAATCATGATTGTTTTCTATTAGTTGTTATGTGTTATTTTATTGATTAAAAACCATTTACGTTTGAAACGATTGTATTTTACATCGGCGTTGGTCATCACCGTTCCCATGCAATATTTGCTGAACGACTGTTGTTTGATACGCAGGTTGATCAGAATATCGCGGAAATCGGAGTGTTGCCATCCATCCTGTTTCAGTTCCAGCACCACCATATCGTCGAAGGCGGTTTGTTTGCCGGTCAAGCAGTTTTCAAATGCCAAATTGACGTCGATGGTGATGCGCTCCGTATTGAGATTATTGACCATCGTGATCCGTTGAAAGCTGTTTGCTAATGTCGGCGTCAGCATTTGGCTGTCGAAGATCGCGTTTTGATCTAAAAAGATTCGGGTATCGTGCAGGTCGTCAACGCTTTGAATGTGCGACATGGTTACCGGCACGCGGATTTTCTTTGTCCGTCCTTTGTTGTTTTTGTTTTTTATTTCCAAAAAAGATATTTGCGAATCCTGATAGGAGCGGATGCGGATTTTTTGTCGATTAAGTTTGCCGTTTTGGTGCATCAGATAAAAATCCAGATCGGGCGTGTCGAGATATTGCGTAGCATAGTTGGCGATGCGTTTACCGTTGTGTATCTGCACTTTGAAATAGGGTTCCATCGCTTCGAGCAGACGCGGCAAGAGTGCCACCGGAGCGACAAATTTAAAATCTACCCTGTCCATCAAATGAATGGATTTCATTTCGTCTAAGGTAATGACTTCAAACTGTTCTAATTCATTTGTATGAGTAGTCATATACTTTGATGGAATACAATTTTCCGTCGGGATTGATATTGAACTGTTTGTGTTTGCGTCCGTTAGGCAGGTATTCGTATTTGCGAATGCGATAGAGTTTGTTTTTGTCGTTATAGACGTTTTCGCGGATACATTTGCCGGTGGCGTCGTATTCATAAGTAATCCGCTCGCGCTGCCCATAAACGGCGTATTCGATTTCTTCCAATTTGAAACCGTTTTCGTCCCAGACGGTCAGGTGGTCGATCCATTGGCGTTTGCCTTTGGCGTCGGTATTCATTTCTTTGACGACTAAATTTTTACGCATAGCGCGTTTTTCTTCGGGCGTCAGGTAAGGCGTTTGCGATTGTGAAACGGGCGGCGGAGTTGCCGGTCGTTGCCCTTGCGCAATGCTGTGAAGGACATAACCGCCTGCAAGCGCAATGGTGGCGATAACTATAAAAGATGTCTTTTTCATGATTTATAATATGTTGTTAATGAAATTGTTCTATATATTCACCCAGATAGGGATGGGCGGCACTTCATAAACGATACCTGTCTCGGTGATGGTGATTGTATCCGACGGCACAAATTCGATGACGTCATAAGAATAATATTCTTTTGGTTCCGATTCGACGGAGACAATATATTTTCCCGGCAAAAGTTTTTGAAAGGCATATACATTGTCGGAGATGCGCACTTCGTCGAAGGGGAAATCTTCGCCTGCATTGTAGATTCGCGCCCGACGTTCACTCACCGGAGGAATAGGAGTGATCGACCAAAGTGTCCCGTTGTGATGATAAGACGGATCGACTGTGCCTTTGATGATTGCCGTACCGTAGGCGTCGCCGGTGTGAATATAAATATCGGCGGCGGCGGTGAGTTTGCCTTTTGCTTTCACTGCGATCGGCTCGGCAATTTTTTGCCCGCTTTTGTCGATTTTCGACAGCGCATAAACCGTATAAGCGCCTTCGCGCAGGTAGTCGAAACGGTAATAACCGTCGGCGCCTGCATCTACGTCATCGCCGACTGCCTGTTCGTCGCCGAAAGAGATATATACTTTTGTGCCGATAGCCGGAAACGTGTCCGCCCGAAAAGAGTAATTGTCGTCATAATGGACAACATTATATACATAGCCTTCGATAGAAGAAGAACCACCTACGCCTTCGCCTTGATTGCAAGCCGAGAATGCTGCGCCGAAAAATAACAGCGCAAAGCCGTAAAAACACTTTTTCATGATGCCTTAAGATAATTTTTTTACATATTGTCGGCAAAGGTATGAAAAAAATCTCAATATGCAACAAATTTCTCAACAAAAAATAGTACCTTTGCCGCCGAAAAAATAAAATTTAAACAATTTGCACCCGTAGTTCAATGGATAGAATATAGGATTCCGGTTCCTACGATAAGAGTTCGATTCTCTTCGGGTGTACTCTGAAACAGGCAAAAAGTTTATGATAAATATATCCAAAGGAACGCCGGACGTTATTTTTGAAGCCAGTTGGGAAGTATGCAATAAAGTAGGAGGTATCTATACGGTATTGTCCACAAAAGCGCGTACTTTGCAATCGCTGTTTCCCGATCGCATCATTTTTATAGGTCCCGATGTGTGGCACTCGCAAGCCAATCCCGATTTCATGGAAGACGACAAGTTGCTGTGGGCTTGGAAAAAGCAGTTCGCCGAAAAAGAACACTTGTCGGTGCGGGTCGGACATTGGAACGTGCCGGGCAAACCGGTGGCGGTTCTGGTCGATTTCAAGCCCTTGTACAGCCGCAAAAATGCGTTTTATTTCTATATGTGGGAAAATTACGGCATCGATTCGACCGTCGGCTACGGCGATTACGACGATTCGTGTATGTTTGCCTACGCTACCGCCTTGGTGATCGAAAGTCTTTATCATTTTTTGAAACTGCATAAAAAACAAGTCATCGCCCACATGAACGAATGGATGCTGGGGATGGCTGTTCTCTATCTGCACGGTCGTATTCCGAAAATAGCGACTGTCTTCACGACACACGCCACTTCCATCGGACGCTCTATCTGCGGCAACGGCAAACCGCTCTACGGACAGTTTTCGCATTACAACGGCGACCAAATGGCGATCGAACTGAATATGGTCGGCAAACATCAACTCGAAAAACAAGCCGCCCATCATGCCGATTGCTTTACGACGGTCAGCGCCATCACCGGCAGGGAATGTACGCAGCTGCTCGAAAAAACGCCCGACGTCATTACGCCCAACGGCTTTGAATCCGACTTTGTGCCGGATGCGCCCCTCTTGGACGAAAAACGCCGCACCGCCCGCGAATCGCTCCTGCGGGTGGCAGAAGAACTCACCGGCGCCGCCATCTCCGACAGCGCGCTGCTGATCGCCACTTCGGGACGCTACGAATACCATAACAAAGGCTTGGATCTGTTTATCGAATCGCTTTTCCGCGTGAAACAGGCAAAACCCGACCGCGATGTGGTCGCCTTTATTTTGGTTCCCGCATGGACAAAAGGCGCCCGAAAAACTTTGCAGCACCGCGCTAAAAATACGCACTCGAAAAAATACGCAGGCTTGACCAACCCCTTCCTTACGCACGACTTGATGCAGCCCGAACAGGACGAAATCTGCAACTATCTGCGTTACCTGCAATTCACCAATCAGGACAACGATCCGGTCAAAATCATCTTCGTGCCTTCCTATTTGGACGGGCAAGACGGCATTTTCAATATCCCCTATTACGACTTGTTGACAGGTTTCGATCTGACGGTTTTCCCGTCGTATTACGAGCCGTGGGGCTATACGCCTTTGGAAAGCATCGCTTTTCACATCCCGACGGTTACGACCAATCTGGCAGGCTTCGGCGTGTGGGCAAACAGCGTGGCAGGCGCCAAACATATCTTGCCGGTAGTAGTCATCCGACGCGACGACAACAACTATTTTGACGCGGCAGAAGCTATCAAAAATGCGATTTTGGAATACGCACAATACGATTCCGAACAAGTCGCCACCATCAGAAAAGCCGCTTCCGCACTGTCAAAAAAAGCCGAATGGGAGCAGTTTATCGAATATTATTTACAAGCATATACATTAGCATTAAAATAAATCATGGCAAAAATCAAATCAAATCAGGCAAACGAACCCGTGTGGTCGGAAGTAAATGTCCGTTCACACCTGCCGCAAGAACTCAAAGTATTGAACGAAATCGCCCACAACCTTTGGTGGGTATGGGATTATGAAGCAAAAGAACTCTTTGCAAGTATTGACAGACAACTCTGGTCGAAAACCGAACACAATCCGGTGATGCTGTTGCAAAATCTCTCCTATACACGCTTGGAAGAGATCACCAAAGACGCTAAACTGATGGCAAATATCGACGCGGTCTATAAAAAATTCAAAGCTTATATGGCGGAACCATTGAGTACGACCATCCCCAGTGTAGCTTATTTCAGTATGGAATACGGATTGACCAATGTGTTGAAAATTTATTCGGGCGGCTTGGGCGTGCTGGCAGGCGACTATATCAAAGAAGCCAGCGACATTCGCGCCGATTTGACGGCGGTCGGTTTTCTCTATCGCTACGGCTATTTCACGCAAACCCTTTCGATGGACGGTCAACAAATCGCCAATTACGAAGCGCAACGATTCGACCAGCTGCCTATCGAACAGGTTTTGGACGAAGACAATAAACCCCTGATACTCGAAATCCCATATAATCTCTTCACCGTTTATGCACAGGTGTGGGTGGTCAATGTCGGACGCATCAAACTCTATCTCTTGGATACCGACCTCGACCAAAACAGCGAATGGGATCGCTCGATCACTGCACAACTCTATGGCGGCGACAACGAAAACCGTCTGAAACAGGAATACCTGCTGGGCGTCGGCGGGATACTGATGTTGAACCGTCTGGGCATCAAAAAACAAGTCTATCACTGCAACGAAGGACATGCCGCGCTGATCAATGCGCAACGTTTGGCAGATTATATTCAAAACGACGGCTTGGATTTCAATCAGGCATTGGAAGTGGTCAGAGCATCGGCGTTATACACTTGTCATACGCCGGTTCCGGCAGGACACGATTATTTTGAAGAACCGCTGTTCCAAAAATATATGGGACATTTTCCCGAAAAATTGGGCATCACTTGGCAAGATCTGATCGATATGGGACGCGCCAATCCGGGCAGCAACGAGAAATTCTCGATGAGCGTCTTTGCCTTGAACACCTGTCAGGAGGCAAACGGCGTTTCTTACCTGCACGGCGAAGTGTCGAAAAAAATGTTTGCACCGGTCTGGAAAGGCTATTTTGCAGCCGAATCGCATGTCGGATATGTTACCAACGGCGTTCACATGCCGACTTGGGCAGCGTCGGAATGGCGCAAATGCTACGAAAAATATTTCAGCGGCGATTTTTATACCGACCAGTCGAATCCCAAAATCTGGGAACAAATCTACAACGTTCCCGACGAAGAAGTGTGGGAGGTGCGCACCACACTGAAAAATCGTTTGGTCAAATACATCCACGAATCGTTCAAAGACAACTGGCTGAAAAATCAGGGCGACCCGTCGAAAGTCGTTTCCGTCCTCGAAAAAATCAATCCGAATGCGCTGCTGATCGGTTTCGGACGACGTTTTGCAACCTACAAACGCGCCCATCTGCTTTTCACCGATTTAGACCGTTTGGCAAAAATCGTCAACGACCCGCATTATCCCGTACAGTTTATTTTCACCGGCAAAGCACACCCAGCCGACGGCGGCGGACAAGGCTTGATCAAATACATCGTCGAAGTGTCGCGCCGTCCCGAATTTCTGGGCAAAATCATTTTCCTCGAAAACTATGACATGCGTTTGGCAAAACGGCTGATTTCGGGCGTCGATATCTGGCTCAACACACCGACACGTCCTTTGGAAGCCTCCGGCACATCGGGCGAAAAAGCCGAAATGAATGGCGTCTTGAACTTCTCCGTTTTGGACGGATGGTGGTATGAAGGCTATCGCGAAGGCGCAGGCTGGGCTTTGACCGAGAAACGCACCTACGAAAATCAGCAATTCCAAGACCAGTTGGATGCGGCAACCATCTACTCGATGCTCGAAAATAAGATCATCCCGCTCTATTACGCCAAAAACAGCAAAGGCTATTCGCCGGAATGGATACAGTATATCAAAAATTCAATCGCACAGATAGCGCCGCATTACACGACCAAACGGATGTTCGACGATTACATCGCACGTTTCTATCAGAAATTGGCAGACCGTTCAAAACGTTTGGCAACCAATAAATTTGCACAGGCAAAATCGTTGGCAGAAATCAAGGCAAACGTGGCTGCAAACTGGGACAAAATTGAAGTCAGCGCCATTGACTATCGCCGCAACCCCTTGCAAGGCGCAGAAGTCGGAGAAACCCTAACCGCGCATATCGTTATCGACAAGCATAACCTTCAGGCGGATCCGGGCTTGGAAATCGTGCGTGTGCATTTGGATGCGGTTACAAATCAGGAAACGATACAAGTGCATCCGGCAACTTTGACCAAGACGGAAGGCAGTAAACTCTTTTTCACCATCGAAATCAAACCCGATCAGTCGGGAACATTCAAATACGCACTGCGGCTCTATCCCAACATTCCCGATCTGCCGCACCGTATGGATTTCGCCTATGTGAAATGGATCACGCTGTGATTGAACCTGACGGGGCTGTCTCATGTATTTTTAATTGATAAACATACAGCATTATGAAACAGTTGTTAGTGATGGGACTTTTATTGAGTTGTGCCTGCACCGTTTTCGCACAGGAAAATTTGTGGGATGAAGTTGCCCGTTTTGAAGAGCAATCTTTGCCGAAATCGGCTTTGACGACGGTCGATCGAATCGAACAAAATGCGATGCGGCAAGGTGATTACGCCGAAGCGATCAAAGCGATGATCTACCGGCTGAAATATCAAACCGCTATCGACGCCGATTCTTTGCCCGAAAGGATAGCCGCCGTTGAGCAGTTTGCCGCACAGTGTACGGACATCCCGGCGCAAGCCTTGCTCTATTCGCTGACCGCTGAATTGTACCTTAAATATTACCAGGCGCGACGTTACACCATCAACCAGCGTACCGAATTGCTGACGCCACCCAATGCCCTACCCTTGCGCGAATGGACACGGACGCAGTTTGTAAGCAAAATAGACAGTCTGACCAAAGCCTCGCTCCACGCCGTTGATATTTTGAAAAAGACAGACATCTTGCAATTTCAAACAGTGGTGCAAACCGGCGAAGCGTCGCGACTGTTGCGCCCAACTTTGCTCGATTTTCTCTATGCCCGAAATATTGATCTGCTGAAAACTTGGAATGATGCGACTGCCCGAAAAACGATGGACACTTGGTATCAGGCGTGGCAAACACAACAACAGCCCCATTCGCAAGCCGCACTGATGATCGCTTTGGACGCACTGCAATTTCGTGCCGACGAAGCGCCCGACGATTACCTGTCGGCATTGCAACAACTCGAACAAGAATATGTCGAATATGATTATTGCACCGAAATTCTGTACGCAGAAGCTTCGTGGATTTTCACGCGCAAGCCTTATCAGAGCAACGACGTCGAAGGAAAAGACACCGCTGCCCGCCGCGCTTACGAGCTGTGTCGGGAAGGCTTGCGTCGTTATCCCAACTATGAACGGGCAGGCATTTTGCGAAATCTGCTCCATCAAATCACCGACAGCCACCTGAATATTGTCGCCGACAATTCGGTTTATCCGGGCGATTCGCTGAAACTGAAAATCAGCTATCAGAATATCAACCGCCTCACCGTAGATATTTATCGCATCTCAACGTCGGTTACGAATTACGCCAACAACTGGACACGCAACGGCAAATATAAAGTTTTCGGCAAACGGATACAAAGCTTGCAGGTCGATCTGATCAACGATTATCCTTATTTGGAATCCGATACGACGATTGCCGTGCAGATGCTCAATTTGGGCAATTACGAATATGTCGTTCGCGCCGATGACAACACGCAAGAGCCTGCCAATCAGCAATTTTCTGTCAGTCGCTTGGCAACAGTCGCCCGTACATTGGAAGGCAAACGCGAATTTTTAGTCGTCGATAAACACAGCGGCAAACCTATCGAAGGCGCACAAATTCATTTTTATACCCGCAAATCAAATTCACAACAATTAGTACGCCTGCAAAGTATCACTACCAACGCGCTGGGTTTGGCGCAGAGCGAAGTCAATCAAAATTGGGTGTTTTATAACGCGACCATCGGTAGCGATACCGCTTTGCTGACCACCTCTACGCCTTGGGCTGCGCCATACAGCGAAGACAACGCGGAACGTCGCAGCATCTCGCTGTTCACCGACCGCAGCATCTATCGCCCCGGACAAATCGTGTCCTATAAAGGCATCATCGTTTCGGTGGGCGTCAATCGGCAGACCGTCGTCGCCAATCAAGATTGCGAGATCACTTTCCGCGACGCCAATTACGAAGAAATCAGCCGTCAGAAAGTAAAAAGTAACGAATACGGCTCGTTCAGCGGCGAGTTTGTCATCCCTCAAAACCGTTTGAACGGCAATTTTTCGCTGACCGCCGAATCGCGCAACATCACCGGCGTCGTCTCTATCAGCGTCGAAGCCTACAAACGACCGAGTTTTTTGATTCGTATAGATACGCCCGACAAGTCTTACGGTTTCGGCGATACGGTCGTTTTCAGCGGGACGGCGCAAACCTATTCGGGCGTGAACATTCAGGCGGCAGAAGTAAGTTATCGCATCATCAGAAATGCCCGCTGGTTTTTCCGTCCGGTCAATCCGTCGGAACAGGTCGCGCATGGACAAGTGCAGACCGACGCAGAAGGACGGTTCACTATTCCGTTCACGCCGGTCAAAACCGCCAAAGACAAGCAGTTTCGAGATGTGCTGTATAATTATACCCTCGAAGTCAGCCTTACCGACAGCAAAGGCGAAACCCAGAGCGCCAACATGCATTTGACCTGCGGCGACCAATCTATGTACCTGATGTTTTCGGCATTGCCTGACGTCATCGACAAAACACAGCCCCTCGCGATGAAAATTCAGGCGAACAATCTTTCGCAAAGCAAGCTCGCCATTTCGATAGATTACAGCCTGCAAAACGAACAGAAACAAACCGTCGCATCCGGCAAAGTGATGAGCGACAGTCTGTTACAACTTTCATGCACCGATTTCCCGTCGGGCAAATATACTTTGATTGCCAAAGCGACCGACGATCAGGGGCGTCCGGTCGAAAAACAGACCGAATTTATTCTTGCCTCCACGCAGGACAAACGTCCGCCTACCGAAACGGAGGTCTGGCTGATGACGCCCAAAACCGTTTGCAAAGTCGGCGAACAGGCAGAAATCATTTTCGGCTCGTCGAAAAAAGATGTGTCGGTACTCTATGAACTGTTTCGCGGCAATCAACGCATCTCCGTTTCGCGTTTTGCGCTGAACAACAGCAACCGCCGCCTCAAAATTCCCTTCTTGGAATCGTATAAACAGGGCGTCAGCGCATCGTTTTCGTTTGTGAAAGACGGTAAATTTTATAATCGTACCGTCAATATCATCCGCCAACAGGAAGACAAACAGTTGCAAATCAAAACAGAAGTTTTCCGCGATAAAATACTGCCGGGCGCACAGGAAACGTGGAAAATATCAGTCAAAGACGCCAACAACAAGGCGCTGCCATCCGAAGTGCTTGCCGCTATGTACGACGCTTCGTTAGACGCCATTCAAGCGCATCAATTTTCCTTCCAACCGGTGTTTGGCATCTCGCTGTGGAATATTTATAATCAGGAAGGCAATGCTTTCGGCGACTCCCGTCAATATTATAACAACAGTACCGACCGGACGGAAACGACGCCGACTTTCATTTACGACCGGCTCAACTGGTTTGGCTTTGAACCGAATATATACGAGCGGAACGTGCTGATGAAAAGTTCGGCACGCAGAAACGGCGCACTCGCAGTAATGGAAGAAGCAGCCTCCGCCGACCTTCTGTATATGCAAGAAGCTCCTGTTTCCCATTTCAGTATGCAAGAATCGGGATTTGCAGAGGACACTGCTATCGTCGGGTCGAAGGTGCAGATCCGAGAAAATTTCAACGAAACGGCATTCTTTTATCCGCATTTGCTCACCGATTCAAGCGGGACGGCAGTCATCACTTTTACCGTTCCCGAAAGCAATACGACTTGGAATTTTATGGGCGTGGCGCACACGAAAGATCTGCATTACGGCAGTTTTTCGCAACAGGCAATCAGTCAAAAGCCCTTGATGGTGTCGCCCAATCTGCCGCGTTTCCTGCGTCAAGGCGACACAATCAGCCTCTCTGCCAATGTGTCTAATCTCGCCGAAGAAGCTTTGTCGGGCGATATTTTGCTTGAATGTTTTGATCCTGAAAATGAAAAAGAAAACATCGTCGTTCCGGCTGCGGCACAGCGTTTTTATGTCGAAAAAGGACAGACGGTTACGCTCGTCTGGATACTGGCAGTGCCGGATAACATCAGTATGACCGGCGTCCGCATTGTCGCGCAATCGACGCCGATGCCTTGCGAAGACGGATCAGGCAAACGCTCGTTCAGCGACGGCGAACAGCACCTCGTCCCCATCCTTCCGCGTAAAACAGCCGTAACGGAAGCGACGCCTTTCATCGTGCGCGGCGGCGAAACCAAGACGCTCACAACCACCTATCCCGCCGATGCCCGCCTGACTTTGGAACTGACTTCCAACCCGATCTGGTATGCCATACAAGCTTTGCCGAGTTTACAACAACCGCAATCCGACAATGCCGTCGCGTGGTTTGCCGCTTTGTATTCCAATATGCTGGCTACGAAAATTGCTAACTCGACGCCAAAAATCAAACAGATTGTTCAGCTTTGGAACGAACAGCACGGCGATAAGGAAACCCTGCTGTCGCAATTAGAAAAAAACGAAGCATTGAAATCGGTCGTGCTGGAAGAAACGCCTTGGGTGATGGACGCCAAAACCGAATCGGAACAAAGACAGCGCTTGGCGTTGCTCTTCGACCTCAACCGCGCCACCAATTTCAACACACAGGCTTGGGATAAACTGTGCAGCCTGCAAACATCGGACGGCGGTTGGGCATGGTTTCAAGGGATGAACAGCAACGAATCTATCACACAATGGATGCTCTACGGATTGCGCTCGATGCAAGACCTGAAAAACTATGCGCAAATCACCGCATCAGCCGTGCAGTTTATTGACAGGCGATTTCTGACCTGCTATAAAAATTTCAAAAAACACTTTCCGAATCAAACGCCGACACTCTCGGCTTATGAAATCGAATACCTGTTTGTGCGGTCTTATTACTCCAATGTGCCGATAGATACGGAAACGCAAACCGCCATCACGTTCTATACGCAAACGCTCGCCAAAGACTGGGCAAAAACCTCGAATCTCTACCTGCGTGCCTTGACAGCTATGCTCATGCACCGCAACGGCAATTCGGCGGTTGCCCAAGCGATTATCAAATCTCTGCGCGAACATGCAACTGCAAAAGCCGATGTGGGAATGTATTGGGCGAACAATCACGTCCGCTGTTTCCTCTCGCAAAGCGCCGTCAGCGTGCATACTTACCTGATGCAAGCTTTTCGGACGGTCGGAGCTTCTACCGCAGAAATCGACGAAATGAAACTGTGGCTCCTGCAGCAAAAACAAACGCAAGTCTGGGAAAGCGTTCCGGCAAGCATTGACGCCATTGACGTGCTGACGGCTTCGGGTAGCGCTTGGCTAAACGAATCCGAACCCGCTACCGTCATCTGGAACGGCGCACCGATCGAAACAAGTTTGGAGTCCGGTACCGGCTATTTCAAAACCCCACTCCCGGTAAGCGACCAACAGCAATTGCGCATTACGCAGCACAACAGCGTGGCAGCTTTCGGCGCGGTATATGCCCAATATTTTGAAAACCTCAACCAACAAAAGGCAGCAAGCATTTCCGATTTGAGCATCAAAAAAGAATTGTTTGTCGAAGAGATCACGGCGCAAGGAAAAATCTTGCGAGCGATCAGCCCGCAACAGCCTTTGCAGACGGGCGACAAAATCACGGTGCGGCTGTCCGTTACGACCGGACGCGATTTGGAATATGTGCATGTAAAAGACCTGCGAGCCGCCGGTTGCGAGCCTGTCGACCGTTTGTCAGGCATGCAATGGAAACAAAATGTCGTCTATTACCAATCTGCCGGCGATGCGGCAAGCAACTTCTTCCTGCCGATATTGCCACGCGGAACATACGTTTTTGAATATAGTCTGTATGCCAATGCGAAAGGCAGTTTTACGACCGGTACGGCAACGGTGCAATGCCTATATGCTCCTGAATTTACGGCGCATACGGAAGGAACAAGCCTCGTGATCCGATAGTTTTTGCCTATTTTAACTTTTTTGGGAAAGAGAAGGTTGAAAGTTTCAAATATTATTAGTACTTTTGCAGGCTCAAAACGCAAATATCAACAAAATAATATTATTCAATGAACGTAACATTCAACCGGATCGACGCCGTCAATGCAACATTGACCGTTGCGCTATCCAAAGATGATTATCAACAGCCGGTAGATAAAGCTATTAACAAGCTGCGGCAAACCATCGCTCTCCCCGGTTTTCGTAAGGGTATGGCGCCCAAATCACGCATTCAAGCCCTCTATGGCAAATCGGTTTTGGCGGACGAAGTCTATAAACTCGTGTCCGAAAAAACTTACGAGTATATCAAAGAAAATCAGTTGCAGGTGCTGGGCGATCCGCTTCCGTCGCAAACCGAACAGGCGCCCATTGATTTCAACACGCAACAGGATTACGAATTTACTTTTGATGTAGCGCTGGCGCCTGAAATAGACATCAAACTGACCAAAAGAGACAAACTTCCCTATTACACCATCGCCGTTACCGACGAAATGATCGACCGCCAAATAGCAAGCTATAAAGCCAATTTCGGCGAATATGACACCTCCGTCGAAGGCGTGGAAGAAAAAGATATGGTCAAAGGATTGCTGACCGAAAACGACGGAAAAATCGTCATAGAAGAAGCCGTGCTGATGCCTGCCTATATCAAAGATGAAACAGAACGTCAAAAATTTATCGGCGCACATACCTCCGACGTCATCATTTTTAATCCTTATAAAGCTTATCAGGGACACGAAGCCGAACTGAAGTCTCTCCTGAAAATCAATAAAGACGAAGTAGCAGCGCATCAGGGAGATTTTACACTGAATATCACCGAAATCACCCGCTTTCACGAAGCCGAAATCGGACAAACATTGTTCGACAAAGTCTTCGGAACAGGCGTGGTAACCGACGAAATCGCGTTCAGAGAAAAAGTCAAAGAATCACTCACCGCACAATTAATGCCGGAAAGCGATTATAAATTCCTGCTCGACGCCAAAACACTCTTGGAAAACAAAGGCAAAGACCTTCAATTCCCCGACGAATTGCTGAAACGCTGGCTACTGTTCTCCAACGACAAACGCACGCCGGAATCGCTCGAAAAAGACTATCCGAAAATCATCGAAGACCTTACGTTCCAGCTGATTAAAGATAAAATTTGCAAAGACAACAACCTCCAAGTTACAGAGGAAGAAATCAAACAGCAAGCCCGTCGCACCGCCCGCGCACAGTTTGCTCAATACGGCTTGAATGCATCGGAAGAAATGATTGAACGATATGCCCCACAACTCTTGGAAAAACAGGAAAATGTAGAAAATTTGACAGCTCGTGTGCTGGAAGAAAAACTGATAGCCTTCCTGAAAACCAAAATAACGCTGACTCCAAAAGAAGTGAGCGCCGAAGAATTTAACAAATTATTTGCATAACAACAATGATAAACGATTTCAAAAAATACGCAACTAAACATTTGGGAATCAACAGTTTAGTACTTGACGACGTCATTCGTGCGCAACGTGAATACCTGAATCCCTATATTCTGGAAGAACGCCAAATGAACGTAACGCAATTAGACGTGTTCTCGCGCCTGATGGTCGACCGAATCATCTTTCTCGGTACGCAAATCGACGACTATACCGCTAACATTTTGCAAGCCCAGCTCTTGTATCTCGATTCGGCAGACTCCGGTAAAGACATCGCTATCTACATCAATTCCCCCGGCGGTGCAGTCTATGCCGGATACGGAATCTATGACACTATCCAGTTCATTTCCAGCGAAGTATCTACAATTTGTACAGGAATGGCTGCCTCCATGGCTGCCGTCTTGCTCGTCGCCGGCGCCAAAGGCAAACGTTTCGCCCTGCCCCATTCCCGCGTGATGATCCACCAACCGCTTGGCGGCGCACAAGGACAGGCTTCCGACATCGAAATCACCGCCCGCGAAATTCTGAAAATCAAGAAAGAAATATACACTATCATCGCCGACCACTCCGGTCAAGACTACGAAAAAGTAGTGAAAGATGGCGACCGCGATTTTTGGATGAATGCCGAAGAAGCGTTAAATTATGGTATGATAGATAAAATTCTCTCAAAAAAATAATGGCAAAATATAATCAGAAACATTGCAGCTTTTGCGGACGCCCCGAATCCCATGTCGGCTTTATGATCAGCGGCAACGATGGCGTTTATATCTGTAACGATTGCGCAGTAGAAGCCGGAAAAATCGTGCAGAAAGCCGCCGTTCCGGTCAAAAGCAAGTTCGATATGGACAAAAAAGAGCTGCCGCGTCCCAAAGAAATCAAAGAATTTTTAGACCAGTACGTCATCGGACAAGACGCAGCAAAACGTTACCTCTCGGTCGCCGTCTATAACCACTACAAACGCCTGATGCAAAAAGAAACAGCCGACGAAGTGGAAATCGAAAAGTCTAATATCATTATGGTTGGCTCGACCGGCACCGGCAAAACGCTCTTGGCAAAAACCATCGCCCGCCTGCTGAAAGTGCCTTTTACCATTGTCGATGCTACGGTGCTGACCGAAGCCGGCTATGTGGGAGAAGATATCGAAAGCCTTTTGACACGACTGTTGCAAGTTGCCAACTACAATGTCGAAGCCGCCGAAAGAGGCATCGTTTTTATTGACGAAATAGACAAAATCGCCCGCAAAGGAGACAACCCCTCCCTCACCCGCGACGTCAGCGGCGAAGGCGTACAACAAGGCTTGCTGAAACTGCTCGAAGGCTCCGTCGTCAATGTGCCGCCACAAGGCGGACGTAAACATCCCGAACAAGCGCTGATAGCCGTCAATACCAAAGATATACTGTTTATATGCGGTGGCGCTTTCGATGGCATCGAAAAGAAAATTGCACAACGACTCAATACTCAGGTCGTCGGCTATACCGCCAACATCGAAAAGAAACGGCTCGACCGCAACAATATGATGCAATATATCGCACCGCAAGATCTGAAATCTTTCGGATTGATCCCCGAAATCATCGGACGATTGCCCATCTTGACCTATTTGCAGCCATTAGACCGAACCGCCTTGCGCAATATCCTGACCGAACCGAAAAACTCCATCATCAAGCAATATATCAAAATATTTGCAATGGACGGCGTCGATCTGAAATTCGACGACGAAGTGCTGGAATACATTGTCGATAAGGCAATTGAGTTCAAACTCGGCGCTCGCGGATTGCGTTCTATCGCCGAAGACATTATGATCGAAGCAATGTTTGAAATCCCATCCAGCAACACAAAAACCCTACACATCACCTTGGATTACGCCAAAGCGCGTATCGAACCGCTCAAAGAAGCCGTTGCGTAGTGATTAAAGGTGAGTGATTAGTGAATTATTTTTGAAATTCCAATTATTTTACCTACTTTTGTTGCATCAAAACTTGACGTATCATTTTTATCAAACTGAAATTATGAAAATATCGAATGAATGGTTTTCTGCAATGAAAGCCTTGTGCGCGGTCAGCATGTGGCTGTTTCCTTTATCTGTTTTTGCGGTTGGCGAGTTGGAAACGACGGATACGCGGTCGGTTTCTTTGGGTGGCGTGCGGGCTTTGTCTGCCGATTTGCTCAATCCGGCGCAAGTGTCTTTCACCGAGCGTCCGTTTATCGGGTTATCGGTGCTTAATCGCTTTCAAATGAAAGAATTGAACACGGCGAATCTCTCTGTTGCTTTCCCGAATGTTTGGGTGGATGCAGGCGTTCAATTGGCGACTTTTGGTTTTTCCGATTATCGTTTGAGTCGCTTACAAGGCAGTTTTTCAAAAAAATTGTCGGGTAGTGTAGCGGTAGGAATTCAGTTGGCGGCGGTGGTCGAGTCGTCGATTTTGGAACCGACCGATCGTTATGGCATCTCCTCCGGTCTGGGCGTCATCTATCGCATCAATGAGAAGGTCGATTGCGCGGTTTTGGGTGAAAATTTACTGACCACCTTGCCTGAAATCAATCGGAATATTTGTGCAGGAGTCAATTATCACGCCGTCGAAAATGTCAATCTGCTGACGGAGGTTGCTTACGGCAATCGGACGGATTTGTATTTTGTTGCCGGCATGGAATACATTGTGTCAGAGCTGTTTGCCTTACGCGCCGGATACAATTCCTATACGCACAGCCCCTCACTTGGCGTCGGTTTTCTGATGCACAAATGGCGTATCGATGCAGGCTTTTCGTTTCATTCGGTCTTGGGCTTAAACAGTGCCATTGGCGTCATTTACGAATTATAAATGCTGAATTATGAAAGTGGCAGTAGTGACAATGGCGTTGTTGGTAACGCAAATATTGGGAGCGCAAGTCAGCTCAGACAACACGGAGTGGATGCACTTTTTGGAAGAATTAGCAGAACAGGAAGACGCCGACCATGAAGCAATCGGCAATCTGTTTGAGGAGCTGTCGTTCCGCGCTGAAAATCCATACAATCTGCATACAATCAGCAAGGAAGACTTGGAAACTTTGCCGTTCCTGTCGGATGAACAGATAGAAAATTTGTTGTATTATCTCTATAAATACAGTCCGATAGTGGATATTCACGAGTTGCAAAATGTCGAAAGTTTTGATCGACAAACCATTCTTTACCTGCTGCCGTTTGTCTATATCGGCGAACAGGAAATAGAGACAAGTTCCAGAAAATCAGCCAAATACAGCAAAAACAGCCTTTTGTTACGCAGCAATCGTACCGTGCAACAGCGGGCAGGTTACGAGAACGGCAAATATTGGGGCGACCCCTATTATGTGAGTCTGCGCTACGAGTGGAACTATTCCGACAAACTTTTGGCGGGTTTTACTGCCGAAAAAGATGCGGGGGAACAGCTTTGGCAACGCGGGCGGGGCGTCGATTATTTGACCTATAATATTATGTTGAAAAATATCGAACAATTGGAGTCGCTGCATATCGGCAATTACAGGCTGTCGTTTGGGCAAGGTTTGACGATGAATACCAATTTTTCGATGGGTAAAACCGCCGACGTCAATCATACCGAACAAAAAAATGCGGGAATCCAACGGCATCTGTCCACGAATGAAAGTTCGTATTTCAACGGTTTGGCGGGAGCTGTACGATGGGGCAATTTTCGGCTCTATCTGTTTTATTCGATGCGACGCAGGGACGCCACCGCCGACGATTCAACGATCGCTACCCTGCAAACCGATGGTTATCATCGCACTTACAACGAATGGATGAAACGCGCCGCCGCCGAAACCTCCTTGCTCGGCGAACATTTGCAGTGGCAAAAAGACCAATTCACGCTCGGACTGACTGCCGTCTATTATGATTTTGGCGGCAAAGACTACAATCCGGCGGCGCATCCCTACAATTATTTTTATCTGCGCGGCAAAGAGGCTTGGAATATCGGGCTGTCGTATAAATATCAATACAAAAAAAGTCATTTTTCGGGCGAAACAGCGGTGGACAAGGCGGGCAAAGTGGCAACCATCCATCATTTGCACTTCAAACCGGCGACATTTTTATCTTGGACGCTTTCATTGCGGCATTTCGACCGGCAATACAATGCACTCTACGGCAAAACATTTTCGGAATCGACGACAGTGCAGAACGAAACCGGCGTCTATAATGCCATTCAGATGCAGCTGCCCTACTCGTTGGAATTGTCGGCTTTTTTGGATTATTTTCGTTTCCCATGGTTGAAATTTGAGGTCAATACGCCGTCGGACGGTAAAGATGCGCTGTTACAACTGAAATATAGTCCGCGTCGCCACTGGAATACCGCCTTGCGCTATCGTTACAAAAACAAACAGAAAAATTTGCTGCCTTACGAGCAACACCGTTGGCGCTGGCAGCTGAATTATGCTTTCAGTTCGGCGGTCAGTAGCCGGTTTCAGGCAGATTACAATCGCTATCTGATAGCCGGAACAGCCGGTCGCGGTTGGAGCCTCACGCAGACCTTGTCTTACAGTCCGCTTGCCAAACTGCAAATCGACGGCGGGCTGGCGTATTTCAATACCGACGCTTGGGATACGCGCATTTCGATCTACGAAAAAAGTCTGCCTTACACCTTCAGCTTTCCAACGTATTATGGACGAGGCTTGCGCTATTATGCCCTCTTGCGCTGGAAAATCACGTCGCAACTGACGGTTTATTTCAAATGCGGATCGTCGCACTATTTCGATGTGGACGCCATTGGTTCGGGCGATGACCTGATTCAAGGTCAAGAAAAAACAGACATTTATGCCCATTTACAATATCGGTTTTAACGGAAACTCGGCTTGTTTGTCTCTGACAAGCAAAACCTCATTTTCACTTCATTTGTATTAAACAAAACAATATTGATAATCAATAAATTGACATTTTCAATAACAATAAACGACAAAAAAATAGAAATTTTTTTTGCAAAAAAATTTGTGTAATAAAAAAATTATATATATCTTTGCAGCGCAAATTCATAAATAAAATGAAGAATATACAGAAAGCATCGGAATTTGGTTGTTGCGCAAAGAACAACAAACCAAAATACAACCAGCCGATCTGGGAGGAACCGGGTGGCATATCACTTGGGGCGTAGAGCATAGCCGATTCTCTCAAGTCGCTTTGTTTAGCCCCCACCTTACAGACAACGAGATGCAGAAATATGTTTTTTCTCCTGGCTTATTCCGAAGATTTTAAAGAAGAAAAAATAAAATAAATATAAAAAAATAGAATTATCATGACTATTAAAAAAATAATTTGCGGCATAGCCGTGTTAGCAGTAGCAGTAATCGCGACTGTAAATGTTGCTATAAGCAACAAAAACGTGAGTAGATTAACAGATCGGCAGTTAGCCAATGTTGAGGCATTAGCTCAAAATGAACAAAGCACTTACTCTTGTTCTGCAAGTGCTAATTGTTTTTATCATGGTGTGGTAATCGGTAGTGTCTCTTGTACCGGAACATCAATTTGCCTAAGTGGTTTTCAATTTGTGATTTGTGATGGAATTACCAGCGAATGTATTTAAATTTAGAACAAGAGTTACAGAAGTAACTCTTGTCTTTTATTATTAGCTATTTTTTAAAATGAAAAGAACAATTTGGATTTTTATTGCAGTTTTTGCAGTAGCGTGGGCAGGATGCCGTAAAGAAAAATCTATATCCGATGTTGTAAGCAAGACATTATCGGCTTGTCGAGTGATCGACGAATTTAGCGATTCTTCATTTGTGCCTCGACGAGTAGTCTGTATCGACGCCAATCAAGATCATTTTTATTGTACGGATTATTCGGCTGGCTATTTTGTTTTGGATAAAGATTTTAATTTGATAAAACGGGTAGGCATTGTAGGGCAAGGTCCCGCCGATTTTTTAGGATCCGCTCATTTTTATATGCAAAATGATTCTTTATACATCTGGAATGATGGAAAACAAGCTATCCAACTATTTGTCAATGACAAGCACGAAAAACAGATTGCGATGCCAAAAGGCTTGAGCTTTTCGCCGAACACCCGTTTTTTTGTTGAAAATCAGCAAATTTATCATTCCGTTAGAGGCGACACTTTACCGGTAGTAGCTTTTGATGAAAATTCAATAAAAAAGACATATCTTTGCCGGTTTACCTCTCAAGATGATGTTAATTTTAAGCTACATTCTGCGCGGCATATTATCAAGGCGAAAAACGGTTTTTATGTGATAGGTTCCGCATTGCCGATTTTTCAAAAGTATGATTTTGATGGTAAATTATTGGAAACATACAATATGGAAAAATTGCCCGAAATCCGACAACAATTGCAATGGATGAAGTCGCAAGAAAAAGTTCCTAATGCACATTTTACGATGTGTCAGGATGTTTTTTATGATGAAGGAAAACTCTTTTTATTAGCGGCGACCAATATTCATCAAGACTATTGGTGCAATACGGTATATGTTTTCGATGTGGCAGAGAATATTGAGCATATTGCGACATTGAAATTGGGATCCGGCAGGGCGTATGGCTCTTTTTGTGTCAAATCAGATACCTTGTTGGCGCATAATATGATGGATGCGTCTCTTGATGTTTATAACATTAAATCATCTAAATGAATAAAAATATATATACAATAAAAATCATTCAATTATTAGTATTGTCTTGGTTCCTAATATTTTCTTGTCAGAAAAACAGCGAACAAACTAACATACAAGTAATATTAACCGAATGGACAAACAAAGAGATTAAATTTCCCAATAATTTTCAGTCCAATTATAATTACAAAGTATTGTTATATATGGATTCATCCGGTTGTACTGCATGTAAATTGCAATTGCCTTCTTGGAAAAACCTGATTGCCGAGGCAGACAGTTTGTTTAATGATAAGCTTGAATTTCTGTTCTTTTTTCAACAAAAAAACAAAAATGAATTAATTTCATTATTAAACATGTATAAATTCGATTACCCCGTTTTTATTGACGAAACCAACGAAATCGACCGCTTGAATCATTTCCCGAAAGAGCCGCAGTATCAATGCTTTTTGTTGGACAAAGACAACCGCGTACTTGCAGTCGGCAACCCTGTTCAAAACCCGAAAGTGTGGGAACTTTATAAAAAAGTGATTAGTGATTAGTGATTTAACCGCAAAGGCAAGGAAGGCAACAAAGGGGCGGATTAAACCATTATTCTCAAAGGATCCCTTAGTAGCCAAGAAAAAACACCCCCACACTCTGCCCTTATTCCCTTATTAATTCATTAAAAATAAGGGAATAAGGGCAAAAAAACATCGAACATTCACCCCAAGCTACTAAGGGAGCCTGCGGGAATAAGGGATTGACAACAAAAAACCTCATTTTCACTTCATTTGTATTAAACAAAACAATATTGATAATCAACAAATTGATATTTTCAATAACAATAAACGACAAAAAAATAGAAATTTTTTTTGCAAAAAACTTGTGTAATAAAAAAATTATACATATCTTTGCAGCGTCAAATTATAAATAAAATGAAGAATATACAGAAAGCATCGCAATTTGGTTGTTGCGCAAAGAACAACAAACCAAAATACAACCAGCCGATCTGGGATGAACCGGGTGGCATATAACTTGGGGCGTAGAGCATAGCTGATTCTCTCAAGTCGCTTTGTTTAGCTCCCACCTTACAGACAACGAGATGCAGGATGTGTTTTTTCTCTTGGCATATTCCGAAGATTTTAAAGAGAAAAAAAATAAAAAAATAAAAATTTTATGACTACTAAAAAAATAATTTGCGGCATAGCCGTATTAGCAATAGCAGCGGTGGCTGCGGTGAATGTTACGAAAAGTAACACAAAAACAACTGCGCTGACTGACATACAGTTAGCGAATGTGGAAGCGCTGGCAGACAATGAACTTTCAATTCCGACGGGGCAAACTGAATGTCAACAAAACTGTGGCTATTGGAATATGGCGTTAGTTTGTGCTGACGGAGGCGTAGAAAGTGTAACCTGTACAGTTAAGGGAGAATTAACTGTTTGGAATATTAAAATTGTGAGTGCTTCTTTTGAGAAGGGAAATTCCTATTCTGTTGCTTGGGAACGCTGGGAATGCCAGAATTCTACAGGTAACTGCTGTCCATATAATGAACAGGGAGTACGAGTTCTTTCTTAACCAATTGTAGTGGTTAAACAGAATAATTTTGTCTAACCACTATTTTTTCATTATTCACTATATGTAAAATTCAAAAAATATGAAGGCATTCTTATATATATTACTTATTATCAGCGTATTATCCTGTTCAACAGCAAAACAGAACTCCGACATTACCCGTTTTGTTTGCAAGAATTGTGCAGAATCTCCGTCTTCCGTAGCGCCAATTCCCAAAACAGTAACGATTGTTCCATTAGAAACCACATCAGAGGTATTGTTACACAATATTGAATCGCTGCAAATAGCCGATACACTGATTTTTTTGTATGATGGAAGGGCGTTGTACAGTTTCGGGCTAAATGGAAAATTTATTGTTAAAATTG
>JAISUM010000120.1 GCA_031272095.1 Candidatus Symbiothrix sp.
CCAAATAGATATTGGCATCATCTTTATTGCTACCGCTTGCGATTGATGGAAACGCAGCAGCATCGGCTTGTGTGGTCGGCACATCTTCCGTACCGTTATAAATGATGCCTGCTTTGCTCAATGAACCATATTCAACATCAATACTTGCTACTGCAAACGGGAAACCGATGGGATACCATTTATCAGTTGCGAAAGTTTTTACCACTTTCACTACGCCATTGACGGGGGTGAAATTCGTTGCGTTGAGCAACTGCCCGTCTTCGTAGAAGATTACGTCGCCGTTGGCATTGTCTCCCGAAGTTATATAATTGCTTGCCGATGCATTCTGGGGTGCCGAAACTTTGAAAGCAGGCTGCGAAAAGACAAGCACGGGGACGTAGTTGGGGTTGCCGTTTTCGAGGGAATGGATTGTGAGAATTCCTCCATCACCGCTTGCAGTACTTTCTTCTATCAATTGCAAATAGAGGTCGCTCGTACCAACGATAACCGTACTGATTAACTCTTGGGGTATTTCTACTTCATCCACATAGTTTGTACCCGCTGCACCCGAACCGGAATAGTTCTTTGTTCCAACAGCAATTTGAGTACCAACTACACCTGTTGCACCGGCAGCATAACCACTACCCGTATTCCATGTAACTGTTGAAAATCCGGTTTCGATTGCCTCTGTCGGTACTGTATAAACTCCCAAATAACGAGTGAAATTTTTTGAATTCCATTGCTCAACAGTAACTTTCAGCGTAACTTTATTGTAAGCAGAAATATCTATTTGACTAATGTCGAAGCGAGTGAAAGCACGTCCTGAACCATAGGAATTACTAATGTTTGGACCGCATGCCATCAGGGTTCTTGAGGCGCTATAATTCGCATTCGGATTAGTAGGCTCTGCCCCGCTTGAACGACGTCCGATGTAAGTATCTTCGCTCGCCGGAATCACATTTTCTGCAAATGCATATATAATAATATTTTTGTCTTCCTCAACGCCCACAACGCTTAAATAATACGAACCCGTAGTGGGATAGTTGGCGATAGGCGTTACTTTCGTTCCGTTCACCGATACGTAGGGGTCGTGATTACCGGCAGGCAGCGTAAAGGTGATTTCTATTTTGCGCGTTGCGGCATCCGGCACTTCCGTTACGGTGCCGTCGGTTGCCAGCGTGATGGCTGTTTCGCCGGTTTTGGTCGATACGGCGGAAGTAATATTCACGTTTGTCGCATTGATCGTAATAGCGCTGACAGCAACATTTTCTTCGCCTCTGTTATATTTCTGTGTAGCCGCATTGAACGCCGAACTGAACGCATCGGTGTGGTTGATGAAGTCGAACATCAATACCGGCGATTTTGCTAACCAAGTTTGCAAATTCGCGTCGGTCGCAAATTGAACGTTCCAATCATCTACATAACCGGCAATGTTTAACGTGCCGTTGTTATATTTCTGGCACCACGATACCCGCAAACGGTTTGTATCGGAAAAATTGGTTTTGTTGCCGATATTCGTTTTTGTGTCATCCACACTTATATTGACACTATAGTCATTTGCAACAACAGACGAACTAACACTATAAGCATTATGAGCGATACCTGTTTGAGCCGTTGCCGTACCGTCATAACCGTCCAAGGCGAAGATGATGATGCCCGCTTTTGAGCCGTCATCGGTGACATCGCCGTAAGTCAAATCTTTAAATGCCGTCGCGTTGCTGTAGTTCATAAAGTCGGACAAGGTTTTTCCGTTGTATGTAACAGCCTCCAGCGTACTCCAAAAACTTGCCAAATTGCTTGTTTCTCCTAAATCCAATGATTCTTTGGGCCACAAATAGAGAATAAGCACTTCGCCCGGATTTTCATCAGCAAATTTTATAATATCAGCAATATCATTAGCCATAGCCTGATTTTTTTCGCCTACATAAATACCCACCGTTTTTGTTCCATGATGAGTTTTCCAAGTTGATCCATCAAGCATAACACGAGTATCAAAGATACGAACTCCACGTTGTGCCAACTGATATCCACTCAATTCTTGTGCTTTAACGGCAGAGCCTGATGTTAAGGCAGTGAAGGCATCGTGCGCACCGAGCATCGCAATATCTTTTATTTTTGTATTTTTATCGAATACCGAGTTGCGCATCACGCGGCTTTGATAGGTTGTGAAGTTTGACGAAGTGTTGTAGTCGGTTTCGGCAATCCAGCCCGCGTAAAGCGTTTTATTGCCCGAAGCAGCCGGAACGTAAGGGAACAATACCGGCGTATCCGTCGCAGGGTTGGGGTTGCTCTGTTCGTACCAACCTGCAAAGATATAACCGGCACGACGGGAGGCGCCGGGGTAAGGCATCGGTAATAAAGTTGAAACCGTATAAGATGTGGTTTTCATTGCAATACCACCATTAACATCAAGCGTAACATCTGCATTGACAATTACAACAGTTTGAAATTCATACGGACCGATATCTACAATATTATTATCTTGACGAGGATTTCCTGCTATGTCTATATTTCCTGTATAAGTTAATCCGGTAGCAGTACCGGCATCAATACCGGGAGAGCTACTCGTTGGCGTGTAATCGCCACCGGTAATATTGGTAAATAACACATTTGGATTGCTATTGAGAATCGTCGTTGCGTCAAAATCAATATTGGAATAAGTATTGACGTCGATAATATTGTTTGTAAAAGTAGGCTTCTTTGTAGAAGTGTTTTTAATATTCACAACCGTATTGTCGGCATCGGCATTGGTATTATTATAAAAAATATTATTGACCAATACTCCGGTAGGATCAGTTGCCGTAGATCCTCCTATTGCGACGCCACATCCACTGGTATTATTGGTTGAACGGTTATTGGCAATGAGGCAGTTATAAACTTTGTCGGTTTGAGTTTGACTTGTACTTTTTCTAAACCCAATGCCGGCGCCTTCTTCGGCGGTATTGTTTATTATCACAGAGTTGTAAAGCATACGAGTGCCGGATGTATTACAGCGGATAAACACCCCGCCTGCATAATTGGATATATTTCCCTCTACCCACAAATTATAGCCGGTCGCGCCGTTGCTGGCAAGAAATAGTCCGCCACCACCGGTCGCCTGATTGTTTGTTGCAGTATTGGTGTTGTTAATAATTTTGCAGTCGTGAATCGTACCTCTATCAAGATAGATAGTACCTGCGGCTGTTCCCTGATTGTTCTGTATCAGACAATATTCAATAAGAGGGGTGGTGCCGGTGCCTCCACGAAAATCCAAGGCAGCGCCATCGCCAGTCTTATTAAAATTTTGTACAATACTATTTCGAATCGTGTAACTGCCTGTCGGTCCGCTACTCAATCCGCGCATAGCCCGCGCATCTTTCCCATCTCCCTCAAAGGTGATACCGTCAACAACTACATTCAAATTCGTTGTAGAAACTTGGAAGATAGCATCAAAAGTTGCCGTTGCCTTTAGGATGGTTGCATTGGTGAAAATCCAAGCATTGGCGCCTTGCTCTCTGTCAGCAATAGAAGTTTCCGTTCCTGCAAAACCGCCGTAAATTTTTGTAGCACCGGATAATGCTATCGTAGCGCTCACTTCATAAGTTCCTGCTTGTAACCAAAGTTCGTCGCCCGCCGCAATAGTAGCCGGCAAGCCTGCTTGTTTTGTCCCATCCACACGAGTTCCCCAATTGTCGGAGCCTCCGGAAGGATAACAATAATACTTAGCAGCCTGTACTGACAAGCCACCGACAAGTCCTAAAAGGACTGATAAAAATAATTTTCTCATGATATTTTACTTTTAATTAATGAATAAATAAATTTAATATTGAGCGACAAAGGTAAGTTATTTTCCGAGAACAAAAAAAAAAAAAACGTTAATGTTTTTTAATTCGCAAAAGTTTTTTTGGAATCGCGGCGAGAAGGGGCTGTGGAGGGGGGGGAATATAGTGGTTAGTGATTAGTGGTTAGTGGTTAGTGGTTAGTGGGGGAACTGATAGTATCACTGCGAGTGATGCTATCAGTTAGCACTAACTATCGGAAAAAATTTGTACCTTTGCACCGCACAAACAAAATTTCAAACCATGCAATTGATAGACGGAAAGGCTATTGCAGCCCAAATCAAAGCAGAACTCGCCGAAGAAGTTCGACAAATCGTAGCGACAGGCGGCAAACGCCCGCACCTTGCAGCCATTTTAGTAGGACATGACGGCGGCAGCGAAACCTACGTCGCAAGTAAAGTCCGCACCTGTGAAGAGGTCGGTTTTCAATCTACCCTGATTCGCTACGAGGCAGATGTTAGCGAAGCCGAATTGTTGGCAGAGGTCGAACGACTCAACCACGATGACGACATCGACGGCTTTATTGTGCAGTTGCCGCTGCCGAAACATATTTCCGAACAAAAAGTGATCGAAACGATCGACTACCGCAAAGATGTGGATGGTTTTCATCCGGTCAATGTCGGACGAATGGCTATCGGACTGCCCTGTTTCGTATCGGCAACACCCGCAGGGATTCTCGAACTCTTGAAACGCTACCACATCGAAACGTCGGGCAAACATTGTGTCGTACTTGGACGCAGTAATATCGTCGGCAAACCGGTCGCTAACTTGCTGATGCAGAAGGCTTATCCGGGCGATTGCACGCTTACGGTCTGCCACAGTCGCACCAAAGATATTAAAAAATATACCCGCGACGCCGACATTATCATCGCTGCTTTGGGATCGCCCGAATTTTTAAAAGGCGATATGGTCAAAGAAGGCGCCGTAGTGATCGACGTCGGCACTACCCGCGTCGCATCTGCCGAAACCAAATCGGGATTTAAACTGAAAGGCGATGTGGCTTTTGACGAAGTTGCGCCCCGCTGCTCTTTCATCACACCCGTTCCCGGCGGCGTCGGTCCGATGACCATTATCTCGTTGATGCGCAACACTTTACTTGCAGGCAAAAAAACAATATATTGATGCTGTACCTTTGGCTTTTGACATGGATTTTCCCCTTCGCATTCCCCTGCGAAAAACAAGAGCTGACTTTGCTCTTTGCGGGCGACGCCATGCAACACCAAAGCCAACTGACACAGGCATTTCGCAATACCGGCTATGATTATTCGGCATGCTTTGACGAGATTTCAGCCGTCGTCAGCGCCGCCGATCTCGCTATTGTCAATTTGGAGACCACGCTGGGGGATAAACCTTACAAAGGCTATCCGATGTTTTCGTCGCCGGACGCTTTCGCGCAGGCATTGCAAACCGCCGGTTTCGACGTTTTTCTCAATGCCAACAATCATATTTTAGACCGTTATGGGAAGGGTGTGCATCGCACTTTGGATGTTTTGGACTCGATGCAGGTGTGGCATACCGGCGTGTTTCGGACTGTCGAAGAACGCGCCGAACACTATCCGCTGCTGATAGAAAAAAATCGTATGCGGATTGCTTTTTTGAATTATACCTACGGCACCAACGGCATCCAACCGCCCGCATCCCTTGTCGTCAATTATATTGATACCGCACAAATAGCGTTTGACATCGACCGAGCGCAACAGCTGAACGCCGATTTTATCATTGCCAATATGCACTGGGGCGACGAATACCAACTTTCACCTAATACCACGCAGACCAAAACCGCCGAATGGCTGCTACGGAAAGGCGTCGATATTGTGATGGGCAACCATCCGCATGTGATTCAGCCGATAGAAACTGTTGTCGATTCCGCAGGACAAATCACCAATATCGTCGTCTATTCGCTGGGAAATTTCATCTCCGGCATGACGGCAGTCAATACCGACGGCGGACAAATGATCAAAATTCGCTTGTGCAAACACTTCCATCACAAGTACATCGCCGAATGTAAAGCCGAGTTGATCTATACCGACCGACGCCCCGATTTTGTGGTGATTCCCGTATCGACCGAGAAGACTTACGATTCGTTTAAAATCAATCGTTTTGTCAGCAATGCCGCACGTGTTTGGCAAAAGAATATGCAAATAGCGAAAAAATTTTGACAATCTATTTTTATATCCGAAGAAAAATGACGAAATTTGCAAACTCAAATCAAAATATACATCAAACAAACATAGTAAACATGGCAAAAAGTGCATTACAAGTGGCTCGCGCAAAGTATGAGCCGAAAGTTCCTAAAACATTAAAAGGAATAGTAGAAATTCAAGAAGGAAAACCCACCGAATCGGTATCGGATCAGGCGGCAATCAAAGCCCTCTTCCCCAACACTTACGGGATGCCGATTATCCGATTTGCAGAAGGGTCGAAACGTGTTGATTATGCGCCGATTAACGTAGGCGTAATTTTGTCCGGCGGACAAGCGCCGGGCGGTCATAACGTGATTGCCGGTCTGTTCGACGGCATCAAAGACATGCATCCCGACAGCCGCCTCTATGGTTTTATTTTAGGTCCCGGCGGGCTGATCGACCACAAGTACAAAGAACTCACCGCCGACATTATCGACGAATACCGCAATACGGGCGGCTTCGATATCATCGGCTCCGGACGTACCAAATTGGAAACCAAAGAACAGTTCGACAAAGGACTTGAAATTCTTAAAAAACTGAATATCAAAGCATTGGTCATTATCGGCGGCGACGATTCCAATACCAACGCTTGCGTCCTTGCAGAATATTATGCGCAGATCGGCGCAGGCGTGCAAGTCATCGGTTGCCCGAAAACCATCGACGGCGACCTGAAAAACGAAATGATCGAGACCTCCTTCGGTTTCGATACGGCGTGCAAAGTCTATTCCGAAGTGATCGGCAATATTCAGCGCGACTGCAATTCGGCGCAAAAATACTGGCATTTTATCAAACTGATGGGACGCTCGGCGTCGCATATCGCTTTGGAATGTGCCTTGCAAGTACAGCCGAATATCTGCATCATTTCCGAAGAAGTGGAAGCCAAAAATCAATCGCTGAACGATATTATTCAATACATCGCCGACATTGTCGCCCGCCGCGCCGAAGACGGCAATAACTTCGGAACCGTCCTGATTCCCGAAGGACTGATCGAATTTGTGCCCGCAATGAAAAGCCTGATTTCGGAACTGAACGAATTTTTAGCGCATCACGACGCCGAATTTAAAATGATCCGCAAAAGCGAACAACGCACTTATATCATCAGCAAATTGAGCAAAACCAATTCGGAACTCTATGCCAGCCTGCCCGAAACGGTCGCCCGCCAGCTGACATTAGACCGCGACCCGCACGGCAATGTGCAAGTGTCGCTGATTGAAACCGAAAAACTCTTGGCGGAAATGGTCGGCAACCGTTTGGCGGAAATGAAAACCGCCGGAACTTTCGTCGGCAAATTCGCCTCGCAAGTGCATTTCTTCGGATACGAAGGACGTTGCGCCGCACCTTCCAACTACGACGCCGACTATTGCTATTCATTGGGTTACACCGCCGCCGGACTGATTGGCAGCGGAAAAACCGGCTATATGTCGTCGGTACGCAACACCACCGCCCCCGCCGCAGAATGGATCGCAGGAGGCGTTCCCATCACAATGATGATGAACATGGAACGACGGCACGGAGAACTCAAACCGGTGATTCAGAAAGCATTAGTAAAATTAGACGGCGCCCCCTTCAAAGCTTTTGCCGCACAACGCGACCAATGGGCTGTCAATACCGAATACGTCTATCCCGGACCTATCCAATATTTCGGTCCCACCGAAGTCTGCGATCAGGCAACAAAAACCCTGCAAATAGAACAGAAGCAGTGATTAGTGGTGAGTGATGAGTGATGAGTGATGAGTGGTTAATTAATCACTCATCACTCACCACTAATCACTATTTTTTCGTACCTTTGCAGCTCTATTTAAACAGACGAATATGAATTTTGTAGAAGAATTGAAATGGCGTGGCATGATTCACGATATGATGCCCGGCACAGAACAAAAATTGCAACAAGGGATGACATCGGCGTATGTAGGAATCGACCCGACAGCCGATTCGCTGCATATCGGACATTTGGTCGGCGTGATGATGTTGAAACATTTTCAGCGGGCAGGACACCGCCCCATCGCACTTGTCGGCGGCGCTACCGGTATGATTGGCGACCCGTCGATGAAGTCGCAGGAACGTAATCTGTTGGACGAAGCCACTTTACGACACAATCAGAACGCTATCGGACAACAATTGGCAAAGTTTTTGGATTTTGAATCGGACCTTCCCAACCGAGCGCTATTAGTCAATAATTACGACTGGACGAAAGATTATACTTTCCTGCATTTTATTCGCGATATCGGCAAACACATCACCGTCAATTATATGATGTCGAAAGACTCCGTCAAAAAACGTTTGGCAGCCGACTCCCGCGAAGGAATGTCGTTTACCGAATTTTCTTACCAACTCTTGCAGGGCTACGACTTTTTGTATCTCTACGAAAACTACGGATGCTGTTTGCAGATGGGCGGCTCCGACCAGTGGGGCAATATCACTACCGGCACCGAGCTGATTCGCAAAAAAACCGGCGGCGACGCTTTTGCCCTCACCTGCCCGCTGATCACCAAAGCCGACGGCGGCAAATTCGGCAAAACCGAATCAGGCAATGTATGGCTCGACCGACGCTATACTTCGCCCTATAAGTTTTACCAGTTCTGGTTGAATGTGAGCGACGCCGACGCCGAAAAATACATTAAAATTTTCACCGCTTTGGACAAGGATGAAATCGACCGACTGATTGCCGAACAGCACGATGCACCGCATTTGCGCCCCTTACAAAAACGCTTGGCAAAAGAAGTTACGGTGATGGTTCATTCCGAAGACGATTACGCGCTGGCAGTCGAAGCCTCACAAATACTGTTCGGAGGCGCCACTTCCGACGTACTGAAAAAATTGGACGAGGCAACACTCTTGGATATTTTTGCAGGCGTTCCGGTCTATGAAATCGACAAAACAGAGCTGCAGTCGGGCATCAAAGCCGTCGATTTGCTGGCAGAAAAAACCGCTGTTTTCAGCTCAAAAGGCGAAATGCGTAAGTTGGTACAAGCCGGTGGCGTCAGCATCAATAAAGAAAAACTGAACGACTTCGATTTACCGATTCGTGCCGACGATTTATTGGGCGGAAAATACCTTTTGGCACAGCGAGGCAAGAAAAATTACTTTCTGATTGTTGCAAAATAAAACATGGACAAGCCGATTTTTTCCATCGAAATGAAAGTGCGCGACTACGAATGTGATGCGCAGGGCATCGTCAATAACGCCAATTATCTGCATTATTTTGAAAATACGCGGCACGAGTTTATGACTTCGGTCGGCATTTCCTTCAAAGAGGCGCACGAAAAAGGCATTGATCCGGTCTTGTCGCGAGCCGATCTGCACTATAAAACCCCACTGACCGGCGACGATGTGTTTATTTCGTCGCTGACCGTCGAGCGCAAAGGCGCAAAAATCATTTTCCATCAGACCATCCGACGAAAAAGCGATAATGCGCTGTGCTGTCAGGGAAATATCGAAGTGGCGGTCTTGGAACATGGACGACTTTCGAGAGGCGATTATTTCGATACAATGATGAGTAATTACTTATAAATCAAACAATAACATCTTTTTATGACTGACCAAAACCTACTCTACCAAATCGGAATCACCCTTGTCAAAGGCATTGGGACGATCACCACCAAACAAGTTTTGGATGCGCTGGGCGACGTGTCGCTGCTGTTCAAGGAAAAACGACAGGTCTTGGAACGGATTCCGGGCATTTCACACAAAGTGATCACCGAAATTCGCAAGCCCGAAATTCTGCAACGCGCCGAAGAAGAAATCCGTTTTATCGAAAAAAACAAAATAGAGCCGCTGTTCATTCGCTCGGAAGGCTATCCGCGCCGCCTGCTCGATTGTGTGGATGCACCCGTGATGCTCTATTTTCGTGGAACAGCCGACCTGAACGCCGCCAAAATCATCAGCATTGTCGGCACGCGGCATGCCACCTCCTACGGCAAAGAAATCACAGACGCCTTGATTCACGACATGGCGCAAACCTATCCCAATATCGTCATCGTCAGCGGTTTAGCTTATGGAATAGATATTTTTGCGCATCGTGCGGCGCTGAAATACGACTTGCCGACCATCGGCGTTTTGGCGCATGGATTAGACCGCATCTATCCGTATGAACACCGAAATATTGCCAAAGATATGTTGGAGAAAGGCGGCATTTTGACCGATTACATCAGCCAAACCACGCCCGACCGCCCCAATTTTGTCAAACGCAATCGCATCATTGCCGGACTGTCGGACTGCACGCTCGTGGTGGAATCGGCTGAAAAAGGCGGCTCGCTGATCACAGCAGACATCGCCGACTCGTACAACCGCGATGTCTTCGCTGTACCCGGAAAAACGACAGACACCTATTCTGCCGGTTGCAATTTGCTGATCAAGTATAAAAAAGCAGCCTTGGTCAGCTCTGCCGCCGATATTTTTCGCGAAATGTGTTGGGACGAATCAAGCAAGCCGACTACCGTTCAGCGGGAAATATTTATCGAATTGTCGCCCGAAGAACAGCAAATCGTCGATCTGTTGCGCGAGCATAACGATATGCAGCTGAATACGATCGTCGTCAAGACCAATCAGGCGATCAGTCAATTGACGCCGCGTCTGTTTGAAATGGAAATGAAAGGCGTGATTCGATGCTTTCCGGGTGGGGTGTATCGGCTGGCATAGCCCATCAGTTATTGGCAGATTTTACCAACATTTTGTACAGTTGTATCCGCCCGAATGACAATAAGACGCGGAACTGTAACACGTTCCATGTCCGTCTGTCCAAGGAACATCTTCCTCGCAACATCCACCCTTTTCACATTTAAGGTATCCGTCAGCACAGTCATATATAGGGGGCAAAATTTTTGAGAGGCTATATACATTTACGAAAAAACCATAGAAAGTTTTGTCGTGGTCATAACCACCTCTGAAAACTATCTATGGCAGCAAAGGTACTGTTTTTTTCGGATTATTGCTATTTTAGCACGTCTGTTTTTTTCTCAATCAGCGCATTTACTTTTCGGTAGTGCGAAGGCGTCTGATGGAGATGTTTTTTGCAATAGATCGTAAAATGTGCCGGTGAAGCAAATCCGTTTTCGCTAATGATTCGTGAGAACGGAATGCGTTTGTCGATCAACATGCTCTTGACTACTTTCACTCTTTGTTCCTGCAACCAATTGTAGGGACTGTTATTGAAATGTTTTCGGAACGCACGGTTGAACGACGCCGGCGGATAATGACATATCCGCGCCAAATCCGATACCGATGGCGCATCGCGGTACTTGCTGTATATCAGCGCCTTAAAATCCAACTCACCGCTAATCATCGGCGAAAAGAAAGTGCCGGCTTCTTCTTTGGTATAGAAAAACCGGAAAATCAGCAACATTTCTTTTTGTTTGAGTTCGTGCAGATGCTTACACGATGCTTTGGCGTTCAAATACATGTTCAGATTGGTCAGAAAATTCAGCATCGGTTCTTTGATGGGCAAGATCGGTTTCAAGGAGCGATTACTTGCCCTATCGGAAATGTGCATCAGACTGTCCAAAGTCAGTTTTTCACACAGATCTTGGGGATGATCGAAATAATTGACTTCGATTTCGACATCGGTAACAGCATGCAATTCGGCGGAGTTTCCCCTGTACGCGAAAGCCATCTGCATGGGCTGCATCTCAAATGTATGGTCGCCAATTATATACTTGGCTTCGCCTGACAGTAAAAATGTGATGCAATGAAAGTCTCCTTGCGGTAACACAAATACTTCGCCTGCCGGCAACGAATAGCATTTGAACCCATTAGTATGGTCGGATTCGTAATTAAAACAAGCAAAATGCTCGTCAGGATAAAACAGTGTCATAATTTGAATAGTGATTTAATAGTGTCTATATAATTCAGCTTTTCCCAAGTGAACAATTCGACCTCGATTTCTTTGGTCTCCTCGTATCGGGAAGTGAAAACTTTCGTCTTGATTTCGGGCTGTCTGCCAAAATGTCCGTAAGCGGCGGTTTCCTGATAGATCGGTTTGCGCAATTTCAGGCGTTCTTCGATGGCTTTGGGGCGCATATCGAAGATCTCTGCTACTTTAACTGCTATTTCGCCGTCGGTCAGATTGACTTTGCTTTTGCCATAAGTATTGACGAAAATGTTCATCGGTTCTGCCACGCCAATAGCATAAGCGACCTGAATCAACACTTCGTCTGCCACGCCTGCCGCCACTAAATTTTTGGCGATATGACGCGCTGCATAAGCTGCCGAGCGGTCAACTTTCGAGGGATCTTTTCCCGAAAATGCACCGCCGCCGTGTGCGCCTTTGCCGCCGTAGGTATCGACGATGATTTTGCGTCCGGTCAGCCCGGTGTCGCCGTGAGGTCCGCCGATAACGAATTTGCCGGTCGGATTGATGTGGTATTTAATGTCGTCTGTAAACAATGCCTGCACATAAGGCGGATATTGCGCTTTGACACGCGGCAAAAGTATTTGAATGACGTCTTCTTTGATTTTTTTCTGCATATTTTCGTCCGTATCAAATTCGTCGTGCTGTGTGGAAATCACAATGGTGTCGATGGTTTCGGGCGTGCCGTTGTCGGCATACCGGATGGTTACCTGTGATTTGGCGTCCGGTCGCAAATAGGGCATCAATTCGATTTCGTTTTTGCGAATATTTGCCAATTCGATCAACAGACTGTGCGACAAATCCAATGCCAAGGGCATGTAATTTTCCGTTTCGTTGGTGGCATAACCGAACATCATGCCTTGATCGCCGGCGCCCTGATTCAGCGGATCTTCGCGCTCTACGCCGCGATTGATGTCTGCCGACTGTTCGTGGATGGCGCTCAACACGCCGCATGATTCCGCTTCAAATTTGTAATCGCTTTTGGTGTATCCTATTTGACGGATGACATCGCGGGCGACTTCCTGCACATCGACGTAAGTTTTTGATTTGACTTCTCCTGCCAAGACAACTTGACCGGTGGTTACTAATGTTTCGCAAGCTACTTTCGATTCGGCGTCATAAGCCAAAAATCGGTCAAGCAGAGCATCTGAAATCTGGTCGGCGACTTTGTCGGGATGACCTTCAGATACGGATTCGGATGTGAATAAATAACTCATTTGTAATTGATTGATTGATTGATAAAAATAATTATTTCCGTCAAAAATAATGGAGATTTAAGTATTTACTATTGACACATCAACGGTATTTTTTTAGCATTTTTGTTGTGGTTGCAAGCATACAAATCTATCCACTTTTTTGATTCGGTTTGCAAAGGTAAGGCTTTTATTTTAAAAAAGCGTATAATTGGGCAAAAAAAATCGCTATCGGCTGAAAAAAATCACAATACTCCCATTTCTACCAATTGCACAATACGCTCGGTGGCGGCATCTTTGCCGTCGGGTTCCCATTCCGTTTTGAGACTGGCGCCAAAAAGGGAGGCAAACAGATTCCAAAAACCGGCTCTGAATGAGCCGAGATAGGCTTTCAGGATGTTATAGGAGCTTTGATTACACTCTCTATCGACCAATTTTATCAGCAGTTTTCCTTGCGTCAAGGTCAGTTTTTTCAAAACGGGCTTGTATTCCTCCCACAAATCTTTTTCCATCTGTTTCAGATGCGCCTCTTTTGCCTTGTCGTTGGGCAGCGTTTCCATATATTCGTAAGTTTCGATCAAAGTATTGTAGATCAGATGGGCGTAAGGAAGGGTTTTTTTGACGTCGCGCACCATTTTCAGATAGCGGGGATCGACTTCCGTATTGCCGGCACTGCCGGACGGCGGATAAATATAAATATCCGACATCAGCATTGTCCGAATCGTATCACCGTCGCGGACAATGTAAGGCGCTACATTGTCCGGCGAGAAATCGGTCTGCGCCTGCGCGATGCCGGTCGTCAGACTGAAAAAAACGATGATAAAAATGCTGCACTTTTTCACTTTGCTGCCGAGAAAATCCTATCGCGAAACCCGTCCGCTACCGTCGCCTTTCAACAGATTTTCCACTTCGGCTACCGTTACCATATTGAAATCGCCGTAAATCGTGTGTTTCAGGCACGAAGCGGCAACGGCAAATTCCAACGCTTTTTGGTTATCGGCAGGATAGGTTAGCAAACCGTAAATCAAGCCGCCCATAAACGAATCGCCGCCGCCAACGCGGTCGACAATGTGCGTGATGTCGTAACGTTTTGATTGATAAAGCGTTGCACCGTCCCACAGACAGCCGCCCCAAGTGTTGTGATTGGCGTTGATGGAGCCGCGCAGGGTGATGATGACTTTTTTGGCACGCGGAAATTTCTGTTGCAGTTGGCGGCAAACGCTCTCAAATTCGGCAGCATTGACTTCGCCGCCTGTTTGCGCCACGTCGAACCCTTCGGGCTTGATGCCGAAGACCTTTTCGGCGTCTTCTTCGTTGCCCAGAATGACGTCGCAGCCCTCAACGAGCGCGGGCATAATTTCGGCGGCTGTTTTGCCGTATTTCCATAGATTTTTGCGGAAATTCAGGTCGCACGACACGGGTACGCCCATTTCGTTAGCCGTTTTGATGGCTTCCAGACAGGCGTCTGCTGCGCCCTGCGAGAGTGCGGGCGTGATGCCAGTCCAGTGGAACCAGCCGGCGTCGCGGAAAATTTCTTTCCAGTCGACCATTCCCGCCTTGATGTCGGCAATGGAAGAGCCGGCGCGGTCGTACACCACTTTCGAGGCGCGTGCCACAGCGCCTGTTTCGAGGAAATAAATGCCCACACGGTCGCCGCCGCGCAGGATTTTGGAAGTTCCTACGCCGTATTTCCGCAGTTCGGCGATGCACCATTCGGCAATGTCGTTTTTAGGCAGGCGCGTTACAAATTCGGTGGGGATGCCGTAGTTTGCCAGCGAGACGGCAACATTTGCTTCGCCGCCGCCAAAAGTGGCATTCAGGTTAGTTGACTGGATAAATCGCAGATAGTCGGGTGTTGCCAAACGCAACATAATTTCGCCAAAAGTTACTACTTTTTTCATGTCGGTGCTTATTTTAATTTGTCTGCGGTGAAAGTATCCATATCATCATAATCGAGATTTTCGCCGCACATTGCCCAGATAAAGGTATAATTGCTGGTACCTGCGGCGGAATGGATCGACCACGACGGCGATATGACAGCCTGTTCGTTAGCCATAAAGATATGGCGCGTTTCTTGCGGTTGCCCCATAAAATGGCAAACAGCCTGATTTTCAGGAACTTTAAAATAAAAATAGGCTTCCATTCTGCGGGAGTGGGTATGCGGCGGCATCGTGTTCCAGACGCTGCCTTCGTGCAGTTCGGTCAAACCCATTTGCAGTTGGCAACAAGGCACTATTTCGTTCAAAATCAGCTGATTCAACGTGCGCTCATTGGATGTTTTTTGTGCGCCAAGTTCGCGAGTGCGTCGCATAGTAGCGGTGATTTGCGCCGTAGGATGCGCTGTGTGTGCGGGCGATGATGCAAAATAAAATTTCGCCGGTTGCGCCGGATTTTTACTTTGGAAAATCACTTCTTTCGCGCCGCGACCGACATAGAGGGCGTCTTTGTAAGCCAAAGCGTATTCCGTACCATCCACCGTAACAATACCTTCATTTTCGATGCAGATGATGCCCAACTCGCGCCGTTCGCAGAAATACTCGGAGCGGATCAGCGCTTGCGTTTCCAATTTCAAACCTTCTTTAACCGGTAATGCACCGCCGATAATCAGGCGGTCGTTGTGGGTATAAACCATCAGCACTTCATCCGGTGCAAACATTTTTTCAACTAAAAACTCTTTTCGCAATTGTGTTGTGTCGTAATGTTTTACGTCATTGGGATGCGTTCCCCAACGTTCTTCTATTGACGTTTTCATATTTTTGATGAATATTAAAATTTTTGATGGCTGCAAAGGTACGCAAACTTTTTGAGATTTTTTGCCGCCATGACTGAAAAAACATGCATATGCATCTATTTTTGTGTTCTTTTTGCCATACCTTTGCAGCGTGTAAAATCAATACATCATTCAATAATGACACAATTTTATTATTTTTTATATGCAAAAGTACAACTTTTTGAGGAATGTGGTTGCCATTGCAATCTGCCTCGCAGCAACAATGACGTTTTCGGGTTGCGACCCGGAAGACGTCGAAGTAACGGGCGTTTCGCTCAACCCGACAACGCTCACGCTTGAAATCGGCAAAACGGCTGCACTCACCGCCACCATCACGCCATCTGACGCCACCGACAAGTCACTTACATGGCTGAGCGCCAACTCACAGGTAGCCGTCGTCGATAACAAAGGCACTGTCGCAGCCATCGGCGAAGGTACGACTAACATCATCGTCGAAACTGCCAACGGGCTGACGGATACATGCACGGTAACAGTTATCCAACCAACCGGAGGCGGAGGGGGAGGAGGAACGGACTCTGTAGCCGTTATCAGTGTAACGGTTTATCCCTCAGCCGTAACGCTCAAAGTGGGCGAAACAGCGGCGCTCACGGCTACCGTTGAGCCTACAAATGCCACAAACAAAAGTGTTACGTGGAACAGCGGCAATCCGTCGGTTGCCACAGTGAACGCTTCGGGCGTCGTAACAGCCGTAAGCGAAGGCACGGCGATCATCGCTTGTAACACCGTCAGCGGCGCCAAGTCTGACACCTGCGTGGTAACTGTAACAAATCAGACGACTACGAAGAAGTACATCACCTACAACAAGCCGGTTCCGGAGTATTATATGGAATACAAATCAACATATCCCGCTTACACTTATGCGGAAGCCTGCGAAAACAGGAAGTATGCCACTGCCTATTCCGGCAATGGAGAGTTTTCTATCGACCTCATTACGGGCGGTCAATGGTTGATGTATGTA
>JAISUM010000130.1 GCA_031272095.1 Candidatus Symbiothrix sp.
CGCTTGCAATTGCCGTTGTTTGCTTTGGCGGCGCCGCTTTTTCCGCTGATGTTTGGCGTGGTGCAAGGTCGATGGCGTCAGATGTTGATGAATTGTACAATTACCCTACTGATAACGATGTCAATTTTTCCTTTAAAAAATAATGTTTCGCGTCCGCTTTCTCAACGTCCTTTTGTAAAATCACGTTTTGAATTGGTTTTCACAAACAATGGCGCTATCCGCGATCAATATACACAAGTCTGTAAAACGATTGACAGTCTGAATATCAGCAATTTGGGCATCATTATTGGCGGCAATACTTGGGAATATCCTTTGTGGGCTTATCATTGGACACACAAGCCGGCGATCACGCATATTTCAGAGGATAATATTGACGATATTGACGCCTCGATAGACGGCATTTTCATCCTGAATCGCACTATCGACGGCGTAGAAACCATCCTCGCCGACAGCCTTCAAAGAAATGTGCCATGCTTGCTGGTAAGAGAGGGGGAGCAATTCAGGCAAATAATCACTAACCACTAACCACTAATAATTTTAAATGATGAATACGAAAAAATTGCTGTTTATACTGCTGCTCGCATCGGCGCTATCAACGATCGATGCTCAGGTTTATCGGACAAAAACTTTCACCGACCGCATACAGACTTTGCGGGTGAATTTCGCCGATAAGTGGGACGCTGCGCCCGTCATCCGCTTAAATTCCGGCGAGCAGGTAGAAATCAAATTCGACCTTATCAATCCCTCGCCTGAATACTGCAGCTACCGCATTTTGCATTGCAATGCCGACTGGACGCCTTCGCAACTACTCGAATCGGAATACCTTGACGGGCTGCAAAATTATCCGCTCGAAGATTATGCTAACTCGTTTAATACCAAGACCGAATACGTCAATTACCGCTTGCTGATTCCCAACGAAAATGTGCGGTTGAAAGTGTCGGGCAATTATGTGGCGCAGGTCTTTTCGGAAGGCGACGACCGCCCGTTGCTGAATGTTTGTTTTTCGGTACTCGAACCGCAAACCGCCGTGTCGATGCAAATTTCGCCGCTGACCGACAAAGGTTCCAATTCGCACTATCAAGCCGTCAGTTTTGAGATCGCTTATAACAATGAGATTCGTTCTCCGATGCAGGAATTGAAAGTGTTTGTGCAGCAAAATAACCGTTTCGACAACGAAGCGCGATTGGTCAAACCGCTGAGTTTGCAAAACAGAAAAGCTATCTACGATCACCATCCCGCGCTGATTTTCAATGCCGGCAACGAGTATCGCCGTTTCGAGATGACGACCACCTATTATGCCGGACTAAACATTGACGCCGTCGAATTTTTTGCGCCCTTCTACCATTCGACGCTCTATCCCGACCGGAAACGCAGCGACCGCGCTTATATGTATTACGAAGATCAAAACGGCAGGGTTTATATCCGCAACAACGATACCGACAATCCCGATACGGAGGCTGATTATCAAGTGGTGCATTTTTTTATGCCTTGCGAAAAACCTTACGCCGAGGATGTGTATATCTTGAGCGACTGTTTTAACAACATTTTAGATTCTCGTTCGCGGATGGAATACAGCGCCGACGAAAAAGCCTATACCAAATCCGTTTTGCTGAAAGAAGGATATTATAATTATCTGTATGTTACGCAGGCGAAAGCAGGCGAACCGGCTGTCACCGCCCCCATCGAAGGCGATTATTATCAGACGGAAAACGAATATCGCATCTGGGTTTATGCCTGTCCGCTCGGCTCGCGCTACGACAAACTCGTCGGTGTGCAAACGCTGTCTTCACGATGAGAAAAAATTTCACCCCTCTTTCAGATTTTCACGACTGATCCCGTAAGTTTCTTCGTGTCGGTGTTGCACGCCGACCGGTTCCACATGGACAACCACGTCATAGACCGGAACTGCCTGTTTGATGCTGTCTTCTACCTGATTGGCGATGTGATGCGCATCGCGCAAAGACAATTCACCTGCCACTTCTATGTCTAATACAATATTGTAACAGGCGCCGATCTGTTCGACGCGAATACGGTGCGGATGGTGCGCATCGGGAATCTTTTCCGCCGCCTGAATGATACTCTGATAGATAGACGTGTCGTCGATACCGTTCATCAACACCAAATTGGCTTCGCGAAAAATGCCGACCGCCGACCATATAATATACAGACTGATCAGCAAGGCGACAATCGGGTCTAATATCGGCAAATCCAAGTAGCGTGTCAGCGCCAAACCCACCAAAACGCCGACCGAAATAATCACGTCATTGCGCATGTTGATGGCGTTGGCTTTCAACATCGACGAATCGACGCGCTTGCCCTGCCGAAACTGAAACCACGACAACAGCAATTTGCCGACGATGGAAACGACGGTTATCCACAGCGCCAAACCGGAAGGCGACTGCAATATTTCGGGGTGAATAATTTTTTGTATGGCTGTTACGAACATCTGACAGCCGACAAAGAAAATGACGAACGAGAGAATCGTTGAGACCACATATTCTGCCTTCCCTTGCCCATAGACAAATTTGGAGTTAGGCGGACGATGTACAATCGGCGTCGCAATCAAAATCAGGATAGACGTAACCACATCGGAGGCAGAATCCAAGCCGTCGCTTAATACTGCCAAACTGCCCGAAATCCATCCGGCGACGATTTTCAGCAGCGACAACAACACATTGCCAAAAATGCTGACCCACGAAGTCCGCAATAAGATTTTCTCTCGGCTGTCCATCTGGTTATATTTTGACTTGCGCTGCCAACATGCAATCGAGCAAAGTCATTGCCGCCATAGCCTCGACAACAGGCACGGCGCGGGGCAATACACAGGGATCGTGTCGTCCGCGTGCTTTCAAGACGGTAGCGTTGCCGTCGCTATCGACAGTCGGCTGTTCGCGCAACAAAGTAGCAACCGGTTTGAAGGCTACGCGAAAATAGATGTCTTCACCGTTGCTGATACCGCCCTGAATCCCGCCCGAATAATTTGTGCGGGTGCGAATTTGTCCGTCGCGATTTTCAAAAATATCATTCATTTCCGATCCGCGACGGGCGATGCCTTCAAAGCCCATACCGTAGTCGAAGCCTTTGGCGGCATTGATGCCCATCATAGCGGCAGCCAGCATCGCGTGGAGTTTTCCAAAAACCGGATTGCCCCAACCGGCAGGAACGCCTTGACAAACACAGGTGATCACACCACCCACCGTATCGCCTTCCGCCTGTACTTCGCGTATCAGTCGGTGCATTTTTTCAGCGACGGAACGGTCGGGACAGCGTACCGGCGTCTCTTCTATCAGCTTGAAATCCAATGCGGTATAAGGTTTGTCAAGAACAATATCGCCAACTTGCGAAGTATAAGCCGTGATGGAAACGTCGTGCTGCTCTCGCAAAATTTGTTTGGCTATTGCACCGGCAACCACGCGGGAAATCGTTTCGCGGGCAGAGGAACGTCCGCCGCCGCGATGGTCGCGATGTCCGTATTTCAAGGCATACACATAATCGGCATGCGAAGGACGAAAAACATTTTTCAGATTGTCGTAATCAGTGGAATGTTGGTTGGTATTGCGCACCATAAACGCGATGGGCGAGCCGGTGGTTTTGCCGTCGTAGATGCCCGAAAGCCATTCGACTTGGTCGGCTTCTTGACGCGAGGTGGTGATGTCGGATTGTCCGGGACGACGACGGTTTAACTCACGTTGGACAAAATCGGTATCCGGCGTCAGACCGGCAGGGCAACCGTCGATGACGCCGCCAATAGCCGCGCCATGCGATTCCCCGAAAGTGGTAAGCCTGAAATATTGTCCGAAAGTGTTCATCTTCCTGTGTTTTTAACAACCGCAATCACAACCGCCGTCGCTGCCGCAACTGTCGCAATCGCAACCGCCTTCAAACGACTGACCTAATGCCGCTATTTCTGCCGGCGTAGCAATATGCACGTCTGTTACTTCTCCTTCAAAATGCAGCGTTTCGCCTGCCAAAGGATGATTGAAATCCATTACGACGATATCGTCCTGAACTTCCAATACCGAACCCATCAAACGACCGCCTTGCGAATCAACCATCGGCAAAGTAGCGCCTTCAAAAATGCGTTTCTCGTCGAATTTTCCATCCACTTCAAACACCGATTTCGGCAACTCTACGACCGCATCATCTACATGGGCGCCATAAGCTTCTTCCGGCGTCAGCGTGAAATCGAATTTGTCGCCTACCGAAAGTCCGAGCAGATTTTTTTCAAAGGCTTCCAACATCATCCCCATACCGAACATAAATGTCAGCGGACGTTCTTTGGTAGCTTTTTCCATCAGTTCTCCATCCACTGTCAAATCATAAGTCAGGGATACGATTTTATCTTCTGATATCTTCATATTATGTTATTATTTTATTAAAACGCCACAAAGGTAGAAAAAAAGTGGAAGAAAATCCGTACTTTTGCACGAAAATTATCGGATATGAGACAAAAAACATCTTTTTGGATAGTGATTATCGCCCTGCTTCTGCTGATTATTGCAGGCGGCGCTTATTATATTTGGCGGCAAAAAGGACAATTAAACGACCTTGTAGAGCAATCAGAACTGTATAAAGAAGAATTGGCGGACGAATATAACGAGCTGTCGGTGCAATACGAAGGCTTCAAAATGCAAATCAGCAACGATTCGCTGATCGCGCAGTTGGAAACCGAACGGATGAAAGTGCAACGTCTGCAAGACGAGTTGCGCACCGTGAAAGCAACCGACGCCAAACGGATCAGCGAACTGAAAAAAGAATTGGAAACACTGCGAAAAATTATGCGCGGCTATGTGGCGCAAATCGATTCGCTCGACCGCCTCAACCAGCTGCTGACCAAAACCAATCAGGAAGTTACGGCGCGTTATCAAGCTGCAACAGAGACTGTTTCGCAACTGACACAGGAGAAAGCACAACTGATTGAAACCGTGCAGATTGCCGCCAAATTAGACGCCAGCAATATCAGCGTTACCGGTCTGACGTCGAAAAATAAAGCCACCGACAAGCTGAAAAAGATGGAAAAATTGGAAGTCCGTTTCACCATCAATAAAAATATCACCGCGCAACCCGGTGAAAAAACCGTCTATATTCGGATTCAAACGCCTGCCGACGATATTTTGACAAAAAACGCGAACAACACCTTCCTTTACGAAAACAAACAAATTCCATATTCCGAAAAACGCAGCCTCGAATACACCGGCGAAGAAACCACGATGCAGATTTATTGGCTGATAGAAGAATTTTTGCAGCCCGGCGCCTATCGCGTCGATATTTTTGCCGACGGCTACCTGATCGGACGGAAAAGTTTTCAGTTGTAGGTTTAGACGGATAGATTAATAGATTATTAGATTATTAGATTATTAGAGTTTAGACTGTCCGACGTCTGTTTGTCTAACCGTCTAACCGTCTTACTGTCTAACCGTCTTACTGTCTAACTATCTTACTGTCTAACCGTCTTACTGTCTAACTGTCTAACCGTCTTACTGTCTAACCGTCTAACCGTCTTACTGTCTAACTGTCTAACCGTCTTACCGTCTTACTGTCTAACTATCTTACCGCGCTCCGTCCGAAACTGCGATAGTCATCACGCGCAATGTCGATTTCCGGCTCGATATACGTTTCGCGCGGTTCCATCACAAAACACAAATATTTGATGTCGATGCCGCGTTCTCTCCATTGTTTTTCGTAAAAAGTTTGGATCTGCGTAGGCGCAAACGGCCGATCATCCGACGGATAATCATGATACAAATCAACGCTTTCGACGACCACCGGAAAACAATTGACGCGAGCCATCGCCTGCGTATAAGCAAACATAAACATACTGTCGGTTTTCAGGTGGATAAGCGCTTGTGGCACAATGATTTTGCTGTACAGTTGCATAAAACGGGCGGAGGTCATCCGTTTGTTGGTTTTGTTCATTTGCGGGTCGGGAAAAGTGATCCAGATTTCGGCAACTTCGCCGGCAGCAAAAAACTGCGCCAACAATTCGATATGCGTGCGCAAAAAAGCGACATTCGGCAAACCCTCTTCCAAGGCTTGTTTCGCCCCCGTCCAGATTCTGGCGCCCTTAATATCAACGCCGATAAAATTTTTATCGGGAAAACACCGCGCCAGTCCCACTGTGTATTCGCCTTTGCCGCAACCCAATTCCAAGACAATCGGATGCGTATTTTTGAAAAAAAGCTCATTCCAACGTCCGCGCATCTCAAAACCCTTTTCCTGCAAGACGGCAAACGGATATTGGAAGACATGCGGAAAGGTCGTCATATCCGCAAATTTTTGTAATTTATTCTTCGCCATTTGAAATTATCTTCATTGATACCGCAAAAGTAAGAAAAAAGTTTTACTTTTGTAGCCTGATTGCGCAAATTCAATATGAAACGAAATATAGAAATAGACCAAAGTTCCGGTTTTTGTTTTGGAGTGGTAACAGCAATTCAAAGCGCAGAAAAAGAATTGGAGCAGAACAGCGAGCTGTATTGTCTGGGCGATATTGTGCATAACAGTCAGGAAGTCGCCCGATTGCAGCAGAAAGGTTTGATCACCATCGACCATCGCCAACTGCAAGCGATGCGCGGAAAAAGCGTCTTGCTGCGTGCGCATGGAGAGCCGCCTTCGACCTACGAAACAGCGCAGAAAAATAGGATTCACATCATTGACGCCACTTGTCCGGTGGTCTTGCAACTGCAAAAAAAAATTCGCAAAATCTACTTGTCATCAGACCGCAACCGCTCGCAAATCGTTATCTTCGGAAAAATCGGGCATGCCGAAGTCAATGGATTGGTCGGGCAAACCGAAGGCAATGCCATTGTGATTGAGAAAAAAGAAGACCTTGCACAACTCAATTTCAACAAAAATATTTACCTTTTTTCGCAGACAACGATGTCGGTAGATGATTTTAAAAATATTGTAGAAATCATTCGGTCGAAAGCAGACAGCACAGCAGAGTTTCACTCTTACGATACGATTTGTCGGCAGGTTGCCAATCGGATTCCCAATATCAAGCAGTTTGCCGAACGACACGATTTGATTTTGTTCGTCGCCGGAAAAAAGAGTTCCAACGGCAAGGTGCTGTTGGCGGAAGCGCTCAAAGCCAATCCTAACACGCATCCGATCACCGGTGCGGAAGACATTCGCCCCGAATGGTTGCACAAAATCAGCTCTATCGGCATCTGTGGCGCTACTTCTACCCCAAAATGGCTGATGGAAGAGGTGAAAACTTATATCGAAAAACAGGATGAATGAGTGGCACAAATACCTCAATCGGATGCGGATTATCCTGCTTTTTGTGTGTTTAACTCCGTATCTTTATGGAAAGAACGACACCATCCCCGATATTGAGATCCGCGAAGTAATCATCAGCGGGCAGTCGCCGCAAACGATACGCGGCTTGTCGCAAAACTACATCCACTTGGGGACAGACGCTGCCGCCACATTGCCCTCATTGGCAGGCAGTAGCGATATGCTGAAATTGTTAGAACTGACGCCGGGCGTGCAACATTCGGGCGACGGGAATTCCTATTTGTATGTGCGCGGAAGCGATGCCGGACAAAACCTGCTCCTCTACGACAATGCCCCACTCTATTCCGCCGGACATCTTTTGGGCATTTTTCCGCTGTTCAATCCCGAACATCTGTCGGGCGTCGAATTGCATAAATCGGAAATCAACGCTGCTTATGGCGGAGGTTTGAGTGCGGTGGTGAAAGCCAATCCCCGCCAATCGCTGCCGAAAAAACTGCAACTCAAAGGCAATGTAGGATTAATAGCTTCGGAAGCAAGTATGGAAATTCCACTCGGCAAACGCTTCGGCGTCTATCTGTCGGGACGAAAAACCTACCTCAACCTGCTGATTCAACCGCTCTTAAACTCGGTGCTGCGAAACAGCCAACAACAAAGCGAACAAGGTTTGTCTTACGACTTTCACGATATAAACCTGACGCTTATCGGTCAGCTCTCGCCGCAAGACCGCTTGGAAATGAACGTAACAGGCGGACAGGACAAGCTGAAAATCAACGAACAGATTTTGGATTTGATCGGACGCCTCAACTGGAGCAACGGCTTGGTCTCGACACGCTGGGAACACCAAATCGACCGTTATACACTGTCGCAACAACTGTATTTCAGCCAATATCAAAATCAGATTCTGATGCAACAGTCGTCGATGGATATGCACTTGCTATCATCGATACGGGAAGTCGGCTACAAAGGCGCTTACCGCCGCCAAATCGGACTTGTGGCGGTGGAAACAGGGCTGCAATACGCATCCAACCGCATCCAACCGCAAATCTACGAGATCTATAATACGCAACTTCCTTACAGTCAAAACCACCCCGATCCGCTTGTGAGCCATTTGGCAAGTCTGTATGCCGAAGCCGAATTGCCTCTGAATCCGCAATGGGACGTCCGCGCCGGTCTGCGTTATAACCTGTTTTTTCAAGACCGCACATTCAACAATATCGAGCCGCGCATCTCTTTTCATTACCAGCCCGACAACAACAACCGGCTGCACCTGACTTTGAACCGCCAACACCAATACCTGCACCTGCTCTGTCCGACGAGCGTCGGTTTGCCGCTTGATTTTTGGGTAACGGCATCCGGTGCGATGCCGCCACAGTCGGGCAACGGAGTGTCGATAGGCTATTTTCATTCGACAAGCAAGCATGATTGGGAATTGTCGGCGGAAATCTTCTACCGTATGATGCACCATATTTACGAGTACAACCAAACCATCACCTCCGGCAACTCCACCTCTTATTTGGACAATATCACGACCGGCAAAGGCAAAGCCTACGGTTTGGAACTGATTGTCAAAAAGAATTTCGGGGCTTGGAACGGCTGGATCAGTTATACCTTGGGCAAATCCGACAGGACGATTCCGGCGCTGAACAACGGACAAACGTTTCCGGCGCGATTTGACCGCCGACACGATTTGTCTTTGGTGGCGACTTATAAATTTTCCGAAAAATGGAACGCCTCTTTGGTCTATATTTATGCGACCGGAAATGCCTGCACCCTGCCGTCGTCGTGGTATTTTATCAATAATACGCCGGTGAAAGAATATGCCGTTTATAACGGAGCGCGGATGCCCGATTACCACCGTACCGATCTCTCACTGCAATATCTGTACGCGAAAGACAACGGCATTGTGCTGTCGATTTACAACCTGTTCGCGGTGAACAATCCGCTCTATGTGTTTATGAACGTGGAACGCAACGACAAAACCGGACAGCCGGAAATCAGGGTGCGCCACAAACAGTTATTCAGTATTATTCCGTCTTTGACTTGGCGATTTAAATTTTAACAGCATGAAAACAGTATTGAAATATTTATGCGGAGTATGGATCTTTGCCGGTGTCGCCTGCAACGAAGCGCGGACGATTGCCTACGCTGATTATGTGCCTCAAATTGTGGTGGAAGGCTGGATTGAAAACGGCGAATATCCACAGGTCATGCTCTCGTGGTCGGCGTCGTTCAGCGAATCATTGGATACGATCTACCTGTTAAAGCAGGTGATCCGGTCGGCAAAAGTTACGGTCAGCGACGGCGAACAGACCGAAGTATTGGCATTGGGCGTCAATTCGGATTATTTGCCACCCTACGTCTATTACGGCAAAAATTTGAAAGGAGAAGTCGGCAAAACCTATCACTTGGAAGTCGCCTATCGCGAAGGCATTATCTCTGCCGAAACGACCATCCCGCCGCCGGTCGCATTAGACAGTTGTTGGTTTGAAAAAACTGCGCCTGCCGATACGGTCGGATACGTTTTTATACAATTCAGAAACACTTCCGACGACTTTTATCAGGTGGCGACGCGATCGCCTGCACGTTATTTGCCCCGTTATCACAGATGGAGCGCCTCGCAAGAAAAAGTGTTTACGCCCTGTCTGTACGGCAATTTTCCGGCGGCGCAATACGGCAAAAACGATACTGTCCGGATGCAAATCAAACGCGGTCCTCGCCTGTTTTTATATGCAGAAGATTATTATGCCGCTTTCTTTTCGGAATATGATAAAATAGAAATCAAATTCAGGACGATGTCGCAAGCGGGTTATGATTTTTGGTGCAGTTGGCAAAACGAAATAATAAATGCTCGCAACCCGATATTTCCGGCTACGAGCAATTTAAAATCCAATATCGACGGCGGTATCGGCAACTGGTGCGGATACGGCGTCTCCAATTACACCATTATTCCGTTTCTTCAGTCTGCGGAATGAACGACGCCATCAGCGCGTTGAGAGCTGCCGTCACTTGGTCGAAACCTTCCGAGAAATAAACCGCTGCTTCTACTTCGGTCTGGTCGTTGAATACCAACCAGAACTTGGTATCAAGCGATCCCAATTCGGTATAGTAAGACAGCACTTTCAAAGAAGCAATTTTTGTTTTGTCGGTCAAAGATACCAAAGCCACTTTCACATTGTCGGCATAGACTTTGTTCGTGGCGGCAAGCGCTTGCTCAGCAGTAAGCTCTTGCTTTTCCGCTTTTTCATTTATCGCTGCTATTTCAGTCATCGCTTTGGTAATATCAGAAGTTCCAACGAAGGCTAATTTGTCTAACAAGGTATAGGTGATGTTGACTTTTTCGGGGATAACTTCCGAATCTTCTTCAAGCGCTTGATCCAAATCGGCTGTCAGTTCGCAGTTCAGTGAGATCAGGCTTTTCTTACCCGATTTCAGCGCGGCAGTCAGCACATTGGGATTGGCTTTTTTCAAGCTGGCGCTGAACGAATAGTCACCCAAAGAGAAAGAGAGTTTCGACAGCTTGGGAATCGACGTCAAAGAGGTGAGTTCGGTTTCCGCAGCAATAGAGCCGACTTCCTTTTTGTTGGAATAGAGCTTCACGCTGATGGCTTTCGGCAGCTGATAGTTCAGGCTGACATCAGGGTCTCCGGTTTCGACCGGATAATACAAATTCGACGCCGTCGCTTTGACTACGATTTGTGCCGGTGCGCCGTCTTCGGTGTAGAAGTTGTATTCGGCGCGGTCGGTGGCAGCTGTTTTTGTCCATTCACCGGTTTGGAGGTTAAAAGTCCATACGCCATAATAGTTGGCAAGGAGAACATTGACGACGTTAGCTCTCAAAGAGCTTTCATCTTCAGGCATCACTGCGGCGCCATTATTGGAAGAACCTGCAAATGCAAGCAAAACTTTGAAAGCATCATTGGTTTGTAAGCCTTCCAAGGCTTGCAAGAACTCAATCGCGTCATCCGACAATTTTTCCTTTTGCTTTTCAGGCGTCAGAGTCGAATACGGATAATCAATGAGACTGTCTTTCTTGTCTTTATCGCCACAAGAAACAATCGCAGAACAAGCGCAAAGGCTTGCCATCAAATACAAAGAAATTTTTTTCATATTGATAATAATTAAATTAGTTGATAAAACGCCGCAAAGTTAGATGAAATTTTTGAAACCACAAAATATTTTTGTACTTTTGTGCTACTTAATTTTAATCTGAAAATTTATTATGTACAAATTTCTTATGTCTATGGCGCTGTGTGTCAATATAGCAATGGCAACGGCGCAAACCAATGAAGCGCGTTTGTTGCGCTTTCCAACGATTCATGGCAATCAAGTAGTGTTCAGTTATGCAGGCGATCTGTTTACGGTTGCGGCGGATGGCGGTTTAGCCCGCAAACTGACAAACAGCGACGGTTACGAAATGTTTGCACGCTTGTCGCCCAACGGCAAACAAATCGCTTTCACCGGACAGTACGACGGCAACACCGAAGTCTATGTGATGCCTGCGGAAGGCGGAGCGCCTGTCCGCTTAACAACTACGGCGACACTCGGTCGCGATGATCTTTCCGACCGTATGGGTCCGAACAATATCACGCTGACTTGGAAAGACAACGAACATATTGTCTTCCGCTCGCGTATGACTTCGTTCAACGATTTCAAAGGCAAACTCTATTTAGCGTCGCTGAAAGGCGGTCTGCCCGAAGAACTGCCGCTGCCGACCGGCGGATTTTGTTCCTATTCGCCCGACCAAACAAAATTGGCTTACAACCGCGTCTTTCGCGAATTTCGTACTTGGAAATACTATCGCGGCGGTATGGCGGACGATATTTGGATCTACGATTTCAAAACCAAACAAGTCGAAAACATCACCAACAATCCCGCACAGGATATTATGCCGATGTGGTTTGGCAAAGACATCTATTTTATCTCCGACCGCGACCGGACAATGAATCTGTTTTGCTACAATCTCGACAGCAAACAAATTCGCAAAGTAACCGATTTCAAAGAATACGACGTGAAATTTCCGAGCGCAGGCGACAAAGCCATTGTGTTTGAAAACGGAGGCTATCTCTACCGTTTCGACATTGCCACGCAAAAAGCCGTCAAAATCACAGTCTATATGCAGGAAGACGGCGTCGGCAGTCGCAGCCAACTGATCGACCATTCGCGACGCATTTCAGGCGCCGATATTTCCCCCGACGGCAACCGAGTGGTGGTCAATGCACGCGGAGATATCTATTCTGTTCCGGCAAAATCGGGCATCACCCGCAACCTGACCGAAACGTCCGGCGTTCACGAACGCAATCCGAAATGGTCGCCCGACGGTAAATGGATCGCCTATATCTCGGACGCAACCGGCGAAGACGAAATCTATATCCGCAGTCAGGACGGACTGGAAAAACCCGTTCAAATCACCAAAAACAGCGATACCTATAAATACGCTTTCGAATGGTCGCCCGACAGCAAAAAAATTCTCTGGTCAGACCAAATGAAACGTCTGCGCTATGTGGATATCGATTCAAAAAAGATCACCGAAATCGAACAAACGCCTGCCGGAGAATTGCGCTCTTTCAACTGGTCGCCCGACAGCCGCTGGATCGTCTATACTTTACCGCGTTTCAATACAACAAATGTTGTCGTTGTGTATAATTTGGAAAACAAAGAAAAACATACGGTTACCGACGAATGGTTTTCCGCCGGAAATGCCTCTTTCAGCACCGACGGCAAATACTTGCTTTTCACTTCGGCACGCGCCTTCAATCCGACTTACAGCAGCACGGAATGGAATCACATCTATAATAATATGAACAAACTTTACCTCACGCCCCTGAAAAAATCGACGCCTTCGCCTTTTGCCTACGAAAACGACGAGGTAACACTCAAAGGCGATACGGCAAAGAAAGACAAACCGACGGCATCGAAAGACGTCAAGGTGGAAATTGATTTCGACGGCATACAAGGGCGCTCATTGGAAATCAACGTGCCAACAGGCAGTTCGGGCGGCATCTGTATCGGCGAAAATGTCTATTACAGTCGCGGCAACAGCTGGTATCTTTACGATTTAAAAAAGAAAAAAGAAACGGAACTGGGCAATTTCGGACTGCGTGCAATGACGGCTGACGGCAAAAAATGGTTGGTCGGAGCGCGGGGCGCAAATATGTCGGTAATCGATTTGCCGAAGGGAAAAGTCAATCTCGAAGAAACGGTGCCGATGTCCGACGTCAAATCAGTGGTCGATTTTCACGCCGAATGGACACAGTTGTTCAACGAATGTTGGCGACAGATGCGCGACTTTTTCTACGACGCGAATATGCACGGCGTAGATTGGAAAAAAATCCACGACAAATACCTGCCCTTAGTGGCGTATGTCAATCATCGTGTCGATCTGAATTATGTTATCGGTGAAATGATCGGCGAATTGAATTGCGGACACGCCTATATCGGAGGCGTTTCGGAAAACAACAACCGAATCAAAACCGGATTGCTCGGCGCAAAAATCAGTCGCGACGCATCGGGTTACTATAAGATCGACAAAATATTTGCCGGACGAAATTGGGATGCAAGTTTGCGCTCGCCCTTAACGGAAGCAGGCGTGGACGCCAATGTCGGCGATTTCATCACACACATCAACGGCAAAGAGACCAAGACGATGAACAATATTTACACCGCGCTCTGCGACAAGGCAGACAAACAGGTCGAACTGACTTTGAACAGTCAGGCGTCGGCTACCGGCGGACGTAAAGTCATCGTGAAACCCATTGCCGACGAATCGGAGTTATATTATTTCGATTGGGTACAAACCAATATCGACAAAGTCAATAAAGCGACCGATGGCAAAGTCGGCTACATTCATATCCCCGATATGAGCGTCGAAGGGCTGAACGAATTTGTAAAATATTATTATCCGCAACTCAACAAGAAGGCGCTGATCATTGACGATCGCGGCAACGGTGGCGGCAACGTTTCGCCGATGATTATTGAACGCTTGCGCCGCGAACTCTCGATGATGCAGATTCCGCGCAACGGTATGCCACACAGCAAACCCGACGGAATGATGATCGGTCCGAAAATTTTGCTGGTCGATAATTATTCGGCTTCCGATGGCGATTTGTTCCCCTATCAGTTTAAATATCACCAACTTGGAACCATTGTCGGCGTGCGCACTTGGGGTGGCGTAGTCGGTATCAGAGGTAGTCTGCCGCTGATAGACGGCAGCTCGTTGAATCGTCCCGAATATGCACATTTTGCCGCCGACGGATCGCAATTCATCATCGAAGGACATGGCGTCGACCCCGATGTCGTTGTCGATAACGATCCCGCCAAAGAATATGCAGGCATCGATCAGCAGTTAGACAAGGCGATCGAATTGATCTTGGAAGCATTAAAAACCAACGCGGGTGAATATCCTTCCGTGCCTGAATATCCGAAAAAATAACACCGAAATGTTGCTGATAGCAGACAGCGGCTCCACAAAAACGACTTGGGCTTTCATCAAGTCCAAGTCGTTGATTTATACCACCTCCGGGATGAATCCGTTTTTCCTTTCGGACACTGATTTGTTGCACATTTTACAAACCGAATTGCCGCTACCTGACGAGCCGATCGACACCCTGTATTTTTATGGCGCCGGTTGCACACCCGAACAGCAGCCGAAAATGGCACAATGCCTGTCGGAATATTTTCATCCCAAACACTTGTCGGTCGAATCCGATTTGTTGGCGGCTGCGCGAAGTCAGTGCCAACAAACTGCCGGAATCGTCGGCATCTTGGGGACGGGATCCAATTCCTGCCGTTTCGACGGCGAAAAAATCGTTGAACACATTGCACCTTTGGGCTATATTTTGGGCGATGAAGGCAGTGGCGCCGATCTGGGAAAACATCTGATTGCCGATATTTTGAAACAGCAGTTGCCCTCCGAAATCATCCGCAATTTTCACGAGCAATATCCGCAGACGACCGCCGACATACTCGAAAAAGTCTATCGACAGCCCTACCCTAACCGATTTTTGGCGCAATTTTCCCCATTCCTCGCATCTCATATAGATTATCCGGAAATGGCAAGCCTCGTTGAACGCCGTTTCGATAGCTTCGTAAAGCGTAACCTGCTCCTCTATCCGGACGCCCATAACTTGCCGATACATTTTGTCGGCAGCATCGCTTTCGTTTTTCGCCGACAGTTAGAAAAAATCATGCGCCGCCACTACCTGCGTCTCGCCGCAATCCACCAAACTCCGATGGAAGGCTTGATACAATGGCATAAATTAGTGATTAGTGGTTAGTGATTAGTGGTTAGTGTAGGGGGCGTCATTCCGGCGAAAGCCGGAATCCCCTTCTAATCGTTAAAGCGGCAGCGGAGGACATAAAACCTCATTTTCACCTCATCACAAACAAAACAACCTCAGTAGCCGAAATGATTTGCGGCAAATCAAGCCCATTCGGGCTGTTACTTCTTTGCCTTCTTTGCCTTTGTGGTAAAAACACCC
>JAISUM010000033.1 GCA_031272095.1 Candidatus Symbiothrix sp.
GAAAATCACATGAACATGTTGCAGCAAAATCCATCCCGTGTCGCAAAATATTTCAAACACCATGATATACAATATGCCGCATAAGAATTATGAATTAATTGATGGCTGGTTAATAAAATATGCTCGTATTCGTCTGTAGCGATTATTTCTGAAGTTGTAAGTTGCCGATAACCAAATACTTCATTGTCCTTTGTGCTAAACATAATATTATACTCTGGGTACAACTTGAACAACCGCATAGGAATCGTATCGCTTGAAACTCTTTCATATCCTGTCGAGTTTTGTTTCGTTTTTGTTTCAATCAGTTCTAAATCAGCGCAACCGGTAAACAATCTTTCAATATTGAAATCATACAGTGTTATTGTTCTTGAATCAACAGATGCAGATTCAAACAATTTTTGAATGCCTGCGGTTATTCCCGCTACTCCTATTCCAACAAGTTCAAGTTCTACATTTCCCAAATCTGTATATTTCAGGCTTTCAACGAATTTTTCACCTGCCGCTCCCACAATGGCTACCGCTGCTTTTGCGACGTCTTCATCAAGTCCGCGTCGGTACTTCTCGTCGCCAAAAACAAATCCGATTTGGTTTTGAGCAGGATTGATATTGCTTGAGTTGGAATAGGGCAAATAGCCGAAATATTTTTCCGATTTTAATTCTGTCGGTTGCCAGTTAAACGCCTTGCCGCTATACATTTTATATGATTCCGCCAACGTACAGTACGGCAATATTTTTGCTTTGAATTTTCCATTTTCATTGGAAACTTCAAAAGCCAAATAGGGCAGTTTGTTTTTATCGGTTGAAAGATTTGACACCCAAATTCCGCAGACATCGTCTTCAAAAGGAGTTGCATCCTTTAATTTAATATGGTAGGATTCCACAAAGTTCTGATTGATTTTCAAATTGTATTCGAGCATTTCAAGAACTTCCTGCATTTTTGCCATATCCCCCTGACTTGCATAAATTTCGGCTAACATTGCGCTTGCCTGTGCAAAAAGAGGTTGGGAAGGCGTGGTAGATTGCGTTATTTCCGTTAAATATTGTTCGGCAGCATCGGTATTGCCGGTGTTGTAGGCAGTTTGCGCTTTATCCCATAAGGAATAATCCTTATCGACAATTTCTACCATTTCTTCTTTTGTTTCTGCCTGCATTGCTGCCGGAATAACAGAACGTAAGATTGCCTTTGTCTGCTGCGGGTTGCTTTTTACGTTTTCAGCCAAATCAACATCAACAGCCTGCCACGTTCCCTGCGCTTGCATTTTTGCAATATCGGTTTTCAGTTGGCTGATTTTCTGGCGCAATGTCGCAGCATTTTCGTCGGCGGGATTCAGTGTCAGATATTTTTTGTAGCACTTCAACGCCAATTCCGCAGATACCGCACTGTTGTCCTGTGCATAAATATCCGCCATCATCAGATACGGAACAGGCAGGGTTTCGTCTATCGACAAAATCGCCTTGTAGTAGTTCAAAGCATCTGCGTTTTTGCCTGCTTTCATCGCTTTTTGTGCTTTATAGAACAAAGTTGTCACTTGTCCCCTCGTTACTTCCTGCGCCGCTGCGCCCACTGTAACGAACAATAAAAGAGAAAATAAAATACGTTTCATCTGTTATGTATTTTTTAAATTGTTTAGTAACCCTCAACAATAAAATAGCGCGAAATAACCTGTCTGTAATCAGGTTTCCACGCCTTTCGAAGCCGACAAATCATTCCACGCCGCAACGCACGGCGTTTCGCTGATTATTCTTGCTTCGATAACTCAATTAAATTGAGTCAAAATGTGGAAATTGATTACAAGAATATAGCAAACGCTATTTCAATATGTCTTGCGTACACTTACGCTTTATGTTTTGCAAACCATAGAGGATGTTTCCTACAGTTTGCGGGCGCAAAATTACAACTAATTTTTTTAAAAAACAAACTGAAAATCAATTTTTTTGTTTTTTATCCAAAGAAAATATGCATATCGGATATGTTACCCAAATAGACCCTGAAAGGGGGTCGTATCAATAGCGCAGGGCAACGCCCTGTGGAAATATGTGGCGTATCATCCTGTAAGCCCTGAAAGGGCGCAATCGAAAAGGACTACGCCCTTTCAGGGCTTGGTTTTGTAACATCCGACAAGTTCGTAGGGCGTTGCCCTACACTATTGATGATCGGGCTTTCAGCCCTTTTAGGTAATGAGGAGAAATCTGTTTCAAATCCGTACTCCTTGCCCCTCTCCGAATCGGAGAGGGGGTTAGGGGGTGAGGACTGCATGCTACTGAGGTTGTTTTGTTTGTGATGAGGTAAAAATGAGGTCTTTTCAGGGGATCCCACGTCAAGCGCGGGATGACGCGGTCTGTTAATCACTACCCAATGGCTTGAAAAGCCAAATTTTCATAAGAAAATCACAGTTCAGACAAATATCCATACAATATTTTGTGCTGAAAATCAATTTTTTTTCGTTTCTTTGTAGCGTTAATTCTAATAATCACAAGAATCATGAGACGTAAAGTATTGACAATCATCATATTCCTGAATTTTTTTATCGCAGGTGAGATAGTTGCAAAGACGGACAGCCGGATCGATTTGTCGGGATCGTGGCAATTTGCTATTGACCGAGATGACGTCGGTATCCGCGAAAAATGGTTTGAAAAAGATTTGTCAGACGATATTCGGTTGCCCGGATCGATGCCGGAAAATCGCAAAGGAGACCTTGTGAACGCCCAAACACAATGGACAGGATCGCTCTACGACAGTTCTTATTATTATTCGGCGGCGATGGCGAAATACCGACAAGCCGACAATATCAAATTCCCATTTTTCTTAACGCCTGATTTTCACTATGTTGGCGTGGCATGGTATCGGAGAACGGTCGAGATTCCGGCATCGTGGGAAGGGCAGCGAGTCGTGTTGTTTTTGGAGCGTCCGCATATCGAAACAACCGTCTGGGTGGATGGGCAACCGGTCGGCGAGAGTCAATATTCGTTGTGCGTGCCGCATATTTACGACCTGACGCCGCTATTGACCGCCGGTCGGACACACAGCATCAGCCTGCGCATCGACAACAGGATTCAGGCGAAATACGACGTCGGCAAAGATTCTCACAGCATCACCGACCAGACGCAAGGCAACTGGAACGGCGTTGTCGGAAGGATCGAATTGCAATCAACGCCAATGACCTACGTGGATGATATTCAGGTGTTTCCCGACTTAAAAAACAAATGTGCGCAAGTCAAAATCAAAATCATCGGAAAACAGAAAGAGGTCAAACTGTCGGCAGCTGTGATTGATTTGCAAGCCAATAATAATGCCATCAGAATAAGTTTGGACTCGAAAAGACGGTTGGGCGCACAGGAGGTCAATTATCAAGAAATGACCATCCCGATGGGCGACGATTTTCTGACTTGGAGCGAATTTCATCCGAATCTGTATTGCTTGATCGTTACGCTGCAATCGGAGGCGGGTTATCACGAGAAAAGAATCGTTTTCGGCATGCGCGAAATCACGATTGACGGCAAATGGTTTTATGTCAACGGACATCAAACGATGCTGCGCGGGACGGTCGAAAATTGTTGTTTCCCGCTGACAGGCTATGCGCCGACGGATCTTGATTCGTGGTTGAAAGTCTTCAAGACCTGCAAAGCGCACGGTTTGAATCACATGCGGTTTCATTCGTTTTGTCCGCCGGAAGCGGCATTTTTGGCAGCCGATTTGACCGGCGTCTATCTGCAAGTCGAAGGTCCGAGCTGGGCAAATCATGGCGTGGCTTTGGGGCGAGGAATGGCGATCGACACCTTTCTGATGCAGGAAACGCAACGCATCTCGCAACATTACGGCAACTATGCCTCGTTTTGTATGTTAGCATCGGGCAATGAACCGGCTGGCAATTGGGTGCCGTGGGTCAGCCGTTTTGTGGATTATTGGAAAGCCCACGATCGTCGCAGGGTGTATACCGGCGCATCCGTCGGCGGCAGTTGGGCTTGGCAACCGCACAATCAATATCACGTCAAAGCCGATGCGAGGGGCTTGTCGTGGAACAGTCTGCCGGAAACTGTGTCGGATTTCCGTTCAAAAATCGACACTGTTGCGGCGCCATACGTCTCGCACGAAACCGGACAATGGTGCGTATTTCCTGATTTCAACGAAATCGACAAATACACCGGCGTTTACAAGGCAAAAAACTTTGAGATTTTCAGAGAGCTTTTGCGCGAAAACGATATGGAACAGCTTGCCGAAGATTTTTTGATGGCGTCCGGAAAATTGCAGGTTTTGTGTTACAAACACGAAATCGAAAAGACTTTGCGCACGCCGGATTACGCCGGCTTTCAGCTCTTGGGATTGAATGATTATTCGGGACAGGGAACGGCTTTGGTGGGCGTGTTAGACGTTTTTTGGGACGAAAAGCCCTATATCACCGCCACACAATTTCGCCGATTTTGCAATGAAACTGTGCCGTTGACGCGCATGAAAAAATTTGTTTATACCAACAATGAAAGTCTCCGTGCGCAAGTCGAAATCTATCATTTCGGAGAAAAACCGCTGACCAATCAGCAAGTCAGTTGGCAAATTACGGACAGCGCGGGGATAATCATTGCGCAAGGCATTTTTGCGCCGACAGATATTCCGATCGGCAACTGTTTTCAGATAGGCATGATAGAAACGCCGCTGTCGCAAATAGCGCAGGCAAGCCAACTGAATTTGGAAGTGAAACTTGACGGCACGGACTTTGTCAACGACTGGGATTTCTGGGTGTATCCTGCCTCCACAAGGCTTCGACAAGGATCTGTTTTTATTTGCGACAGCCTCGACAACGAAGCGGTGCGGCGGCTGAATCGCGGCGAAAAAGTTCTGCTGCTTGCCGCCGGAAAAATCAAATACGGCAGCGACGTCAAACAACAGCTGACGCCGGTTTTTTGGAATACCTCGTGGTTTAAGATGCGCCCGCCGCACACGGTCGGCTTTTTGACGCATCCGAACCATCCGCTTTTTCGGCATTTTCCGACGCAGGCACACGGCAATCTGCAATGGGCGGAATTGGTCAATGGGGCGCAGGTAATGCAATTTACAGACTTCCCCAAAGGCTTTCAACCCCTGATACAGCATATTCACACTTGGTTTTTGAGTAAGAAAATCGGCTCGTTGTTTGAGGCGAAAGTCGGTAAAGGCAAGCTGTTGATGACTACCCTCGATTTGCAAAATAACTTGGACGAGCGACCGGTAGCCAAACAATTGCTATTCAGTATATTAGAATACATGAACACCAAACAGTTCAGCCCCGAAAACAAAGTCGATTTGCAACAAATTTCCGATTTATTCACTAAAAGCAGTGCGACCGTCGATTTGCATACCAAAGATGCCCCCGACGAATTAAAAATAACGAATCGGATGCGCATGGACAGGCAAAATGTCGCCGACAATCAGCCGCCGCATCTCAGCTATTTGACTGCAAACTTGCCCGACAAACAGGAAACTTTGAAAACATTGACTTTGGTAAATCAATATTTTATGACCAAATACGCCGATTATACGCAGACTTCCAATGTCGGAAAAATTCGTCCGAGCAATATCTGGACACGCGGTGTCTATTACGAGGGCTTGATGGCTGTGTACAGGCTCGATCCGCGTCGCGAATACTATGATTATATGAACGACTGGGCGGAATTTCACCAATGGGGCATGCGTGGCGGCGTCAACAACCGCAATGCCGACGACCAATGTTGCGGACAAACTTATCTCGACCTCTATGCCATTGCGCCCCACGAAAAAAAAATCAAAGATATCACGGCTTGCATCCGCCGGATTGTTGATGCACCGAAAAACGACGACTGGACTTGGATCGACGCTATTCAGATGGCGATGCCGCTGTTTGCGCAACTCGGACAGCTGACCGGCGATGCGACTTACAGCGAAAAAATGTATCAAATGTACCGTTATACGCGGGACAGCATCGGCGGACAAGGCTTGTTCAACCAAAGCGAAGGTTTGTGGTGGCGCGACGCCGATTTTTTGCCGCCCTACAAAGAACCAAACGGCAGCAACTGCTACTGGTCGCGGGGCAATGGCTGGGTGTATGCCGCTTTGGCGCGTGTGCTGACCCTTCTGCCTGCCGAGGCGCCCCATCGCGCCGAATACCTTGACGACTTCGTGAAAATGTCGGAAGCCTTGACGAAATGCCAGCGAACCGACGGATTTTGGAACGTCAGTCTGCACGACGAGAACCATTTCGGAGGCAAAGAATCGACCGGCACCTCGCTCTTCGTCTATGGGATGGCGTGGGGCGTTAATCAGGGATTATTAGACCGCAACCGCTATTTGCCCTTTGTCGTCCATGCGTGGCAGGGACTGCTCTCTGCCGTGCATCCCAACGGATTTGTAGGCTGGATGCAAAGTACCGGCAAAGAACCCAAAGACGGGCAGCCCCTCAGTTTCGATAAAATCCCCGACTTTGAAGATTTCGGCATCGGCTGTTTTTTGCTCGGCGGCAGCGAAATATACAAATTAAAATAACGACAATATGAAATCACACATCGTTAAATCTCTGTTTATTTTTATGACATTCTTCAGCTTGAGTTTTACGCAGCAGGAGAGCAAGCCCAAAGTCATTTTTATTGGCGATTCGACCGTGAAAAACGGTGCGGGCAACGGCAGCAACGGACAATGGGGTTGGGGCGATCAAATTGCCAAATATTTCGACGCCGACCGTATTCAAGTCGTCAATCAGGCGCGTGGAGGGCGCAGTAGCCGTACTTATATCAGCGAAGGACTGTGGGACGAGACGCTGAGCGACATCCGCGCAGGCGATTTTGTGCTGATCCAATTCGGACACAACGACGGCAGTCCGGTCAATGATACCCTCCGCGCTCGCGGCTCGCTCAAAGGCATCGGCGATGAAACGCAAGAAATCGACAACCTGATTACCCGCCAACACGAGATAGTGCATACTTTCGGCTGGTATCTGCGAAAATATATCGCCGACATTCGCGCCAAAGGAGCTACGCCCATCATTGTGTCACCGATTCCGCGTGATAATTTCGGAACAGACGGCAAAGTCATTCGCGGCGCATCGAATTACCAAGCCTGGGCAAAACAGGTGGCGGAAGCCGAAAATGCTTATTTCATCGACCTGAACGAATTGGTCTGCACGGAATACGACAAAATCGCGGCGCAATTCGGACAAGCAGTGATTGACTCGACTTATTTCTTGGGCGACCATACGCATACCTCGCTCACCGGCGCACAACTCAACGCACAATTGGTCGCCGAAGCCATCGAAAATTCGGACTGCCGTTTGAAAGAGTATCTGCTCAATAAAACCTTCACGTTCAACATAATGCCGAATGACAGCTGTTTCTTTTTCTCCACCGAATTGCCGGAAGGCGACTACGACATCAGCCTGCAAATCGGAAATCTCTCAAAAGCAGCCCAAACTACCGTCAGAGGCGAATCGCGGCGGCTGTTTCTCGAAAATATAAAAACTAAAAAAGGCGAAATCAAAGAATTTGCTTTTACGGTCAATATTCGTAACAAACAAATCGCGCCAAGTCCCCCGAAAGAGGTCAAAATCAAAGCTCACGAAGCGCATAAATTGAACTGGGACAATCAATTAACATTAGAATTTAACGGCATTCATCCGTCGGTGCAAGCCATTCGGATTCGTCCGGCACGCCACCCGATTACCGTCTTTATCTGTGGCAATTCGACCGTCGTCGATCAGGACAACGAGACTTGGTGCGGCTGGGGACAAATGATTCCGCGCTTTTTTGGGCAAGGCGTCTCTTTTGCCAATTATGCCGAGTCGGGCGAATCTGCCGAGTCGTTTATCCACAGTCTGCGTTTGGAAAAACTGCTGACGCAAGCCAAAGCAGGCGACTATCTTTTCGTCGAATTTGGACATAACGACCAGAAACAGAAGGGCGAAGGAAAAGGCGCTTGGCTGTCATTTACCGATCATCTGAAAACATTTATCGCGGAAGCCCGAAAACATGGATTAAATATCGTCTTGCTGACTCCCGTACAACGCCGCAATTTCGACAAAAACGGGCATATCATCAATACGCACGAAGATTATCCCGACGCCATTCGCCGACTTGCCGCCGACTATCAACTCCCACTGATCGATTTGCACCGGTGGAGCAAAACGCTGTATGAAGCGCTGGGTGAGAAAAAGTCTGTCGGCGCCTTTGTCCATTATCCTGCCGGAACTTTTGTCGGACAAACCACTGATTTTAAAGACAATACGCATTTCAACGCTTATGGTGGCTATGAAATTGCGCGTTGTGTGATCGAAGGCATTCGACAAAATCAACTGACGGATCTGCTGCAACATTTGCGCCCCGAAGTCAAACCCTTCCATCCGGAAAAACCCGACAAAGTCAGCAAATTTCATCTGCCGTTAAGTCCTTTTTCGGATATGAATAAACCCGACGGAAACTGACATGAAAATAGCTATCGTATTTGTTTTCATCGCATTAACAGCTAATATCAGGGCGCAAGGCTTGACCGATTTTCCCCCGATCACCCGTGAGGCAAAACCTTGGACGCGCTGGTGGTGGATGGGGAGCGCCGTCGATTCGACAAACCTGACCTGCAATTTGGAAGCATTGAGCCGCGCAGGCATCGGAGGCGTCGAAATCACACCCATCTATGGCGTCAAAGGCAAAGAGTCGCAATACATCGACTACCTTTCGCCCCGATGGATGCAAATGTTGACCTTCACCGAATCGGAAGCCCGTCGGCTAAATATGAGCGTCGATATGAACAACGGCACCGGCTGGCCTCTCGGCGGACCGGACGTCTCCATAGAAGACGCTGCCTGCAAAGCCGTTTTTCAGTGCGGCGACTCCATAAAATTAACCGTAGGAAAAACCGGACAGCAAGTCAAACGCGCCGCACCGGGCGGACAAGGATTTGTGTTAGACCATTTCAACCGAGATGCCGTGCTGCGTTACCTTGCCAAATTCGACGCCGCTTTTGCTGATAACAACACCCCTTTCCCCAACAGTTTTTTCAACGATTCCTACGAAGTTTATAACGCCGACTGGACGCCCTCGTTCTTGGACGAATTTCAACGGCGACGCGGCTACGACTTGTCGGCATATTTCGCCGAACTGATAGCGGACGGCGCCAACGACCTTTCGGCTCGCGTCATTGCCGACTATCGCGAAACCGTCAGTGATCTGTTGCGGGACAATTTCACGCAGGTCTGGACGGACTGGGCGCATCAACACGGCGCGACCACCCGCAATCAGGCGCACGGTTCACCCGCCAACCTGATCGATCTGTATGCAGCGGTCGATATTCCCGAATGTGAGTCTTTCGGCATCACCGATTTCGACATCGCCGGATTGCGAAAAGATTCTATCCGAAAAATCAACGACAGCGACCCCGGCGTGCTGAAATATGCCTCTTCGGCGGCGCATATCGGAGGAAAACTTTATACTTCGGCGGAAACTTTCACTTGGCTGACCGAACATTTTCGCACCTCACTATCGCAATGCAAGCCCGAAATCGACCTGATGTTTGTGTCGGGCGTCAATCATGTCTTTTTTCATGGCACCACTTATTCTCCCCAAGAGGCGCCTTTCCCCGGATGGAAATTCTATGCCGCCGTCGATATGTCGCCGACCAACAGTATCTGGCGCGACGCTCCGGCGTTTTTCAGCTATGTTACCCGCGTACAATCATTTTTGCAAAGCGGGCAGCCCGATAACGATTTTTTGCTCTATTTGCCCATTTACGATATTTGGCACGAACAGCGCGGCAATCATTACGTCGCATTTGCCATTCACGGTATGCGTGAGCGGATTCCCGATTTTTGCAAGGCAGTCGATCAACTTATGGCTTACGGCTACGACGTCGATTATATCTCCGACCGCTTCTTAAGCTCGTGCAGCGTCGAAAACGGACAGATCAAAACCTCCGGCGGCAGCCTTTACAAAGCATTGATTTTCCCTTCCGTCAAAAAAATGCCGACGACAACGCTCCAAGCCGTCCACCGACTTGCCCGACAAGGCGCCAAAATCATTTTTGCAAATCAGGCGCCCGACGATGTGCCGGGTTTGTTTCAACTCGAAAACAGGCGAAAAATCTTTAACGAAACGATGCAACAGCTGCGCCGCGAGAAAACCGTCTCTATCGGTGAATTTAACGCTGCACTGTTATCTGATTTCACGGTTTATAAAGAAAATTTTATTACTGATTTTGGCGGAAAAATGATTCGTCGCAAATATTCCGACGGACATATCTATTTCTTCGCAATGCTGAAAAACAATCCGGTAGATGCGTGGGTAAAACTCGGCACACAAGCCGTCAGCGCTATGATTTTTGACCCGATGACCGGAGAAAAAGGCAAAGCTCGCCTGCGAAACATCGGCGGACAGACGGAAGTCTATCTGCAAATCCGCGCCGGAGAATCGCTGATTTTGAAAACTTTTGCCGACCAAGACATCAAGGCGAACGACTGGCAATATGTGCGTCCAACCGGTCGGAAAACGCCCTTGAACCAAACTTGGCATTTGCGTTTCACGGAAAGTCAACCTCCTGTCTATGAACAGTTTGCGCTGCCGACGCTCATTTCTTGGACAGACTTACACAACGACACTCTCCGAGTGAATATGGGAACCGGACTTTACAGCATCGAGTTTCATTTCGATAAAGTTGCCGATAAAATTTACCGTCTCTGTTTGGAAGATGTGCGGGAAAGCGCTCGCATCACACTCAACGGACAGGCGGTCGGAACGCTGTTTGCCGCTCCGTTTGAGATAGATATTACGCGACAACTGAACGACGGCGTCAACCGACTTGAGATAGAAGTAACCAATCTGCCCGCCAATCGCATTGCCGATTACGACCGGCGTGGCGTGGAATGGCGCATCTTTCACGAAATCAATTTCGTCAATATCAGCTATCAAAACGCCAAATTCGACCAATGGATGCCGCTCCCATCAGGATTGAGAGGCGAGGTGAATATTAATGAATATGAAAAATGTATTAAATTTTTCGACCTTTTTGAATGATTTTTCGACCTATAGTTGAAAAACAACTCGTACCTTTGCCCCAAAAATATTTAGCAATATGAGAATACGGTTTCATTTCATCATCTTCACGGCGTGCATTGCAACAGGCGTGTGCGCTCAACAAAATTTGCGGCACTCGGCTGCGGGCAGCAACTCGCATACCGTTACGCTGACCAACCCCGTCATCCCCGGCTATTTTGCCGACCCGTCGCTCGTGCAGTACGAGGGCAAATTTTACGTCTATGCTACCTGCGACCCGTGGGGCGGCGATTCGCTTGCCTGCTGGGTTTCGGACGATTTCCAAAAATGGACACTGCACTTTCTGAACTATCCCACAAAGGAGCAATGCACCTCGCCCTCATCCAACGACAACAAGGTATGGGCGCCGTCGGTCGTGCAAAAGGGCGATTATTTCTATATGTACGTCTCCGTTGGCTCGGAGGTGTGGTGCGGAAAGGCAAGCCATCCGCTTGGTCCCTGGAAGAATATGCTGGGCGACAAGCCATTAATCGCTTATGATAAAACCAAATACTATCACGTCATTGATGCAGAGGCGTTTATCGACGACGATGGCAGGGCGTATCTCTATTGGGGCTCGGGCTGGGAATGGATTAACGGACATTGCTACGCCGCCGAACTTGGCGACGATATGTCGTCTTTCAAAACCAATCCGGTGGAGGTTACGCCGAAGAACTATTTTGAGGGTCCTTTTATGATAAAACACGGCGGAAAATATTTTCTGACCTATTCCGACGGAAAAACGATAGACAGTACCTACAAGGTACGTTATGCCGTTGGCGAGAGTCCGTTCGGACCATTCACCGAAGCGCCCAACAGCCCCATTCTGCAAACGACGCCCGAACTGCAGGTTTACGGTCCCGGACACCACAGTTTTTTTCGTTTTCGCGGCAAAAACTACATTCTCTATCACCGCCACAGTTTGCCGTTCAAAGAGGGGACAGCAATGCGGCAAATCTGTATCAACGAATTTGAGTTTGACCATACGAAGGGACTTATCAAAAACATTGCCCCGAACAATACACAGAAATTTCCGAGGGTTACAAATCACTAATCACTCCCCATCGTAATTTCCAGCACGCCGCCTTTGGCGATGTCGTGATACGAGAGATAGGGCAAAGATGAACACTTCAGCGACGAATACGACGTGTCGCTGAAAGGCGTGAAGATGGTCCCCGAACTGGGGCTTTTTTTAAAGACAGAGGATTGAAGAACAGCCAGTTAACATTGCGACCGTAGCGCGGATGTTTCGCATAAAACCCCAGACCCTGCAATATTGGTACAAAACTTTTTTGAGCCGCTACAAGCCCGACATCGAAGATAAGAGGTGGCATCCGACGAAGATAGAAATTTTTGATGCAAAATGATTGGATTACATTTTTTTTATGTACTTTTGCGCTGTAAAACATCTTTTTTATGGATTTTTCGACTAATTTACAAGACGTTTGGAGGCTGCTGAATCAGGAAGAGCGCGATTTGATCCGCCGTAATTCGGAGATCAAGCATTATAAAAAGCGTCAGCTGATTTATGAGGAAGGCGACGAACCTGTTTATTTGATGTGTCTTTTAAAGGGGAAAGTCAAAATTTTCAAGGATGGCGTGAGCAGTCGCGGACAAATTGTGCGGATGATTAAACCGATGCAATATTTCGCCTATCGCGCCTATTTTGCACGCGAAAAGTATTTGACTTCGGCGGCGGCATTTGAGGCTTCGACGGTTTGTCTGATACCGATGAAAGTCGTGCGTCATATTATGAAGTACAATTACGAGATCTGCAAATTTTTTATCAGGCAACTGTCGGTCGATTTGGGAATCGCTGATGAACGCAGCGTCAATCTCACGCAAAAACATGTGCGCGGACGGCTTGCCGAAGCTTTGGTCTTTCTGATTGACAGCTACGGTCTGGATGAGGATGCAACCATCAATATCTATCTGACACGCGACGATTTAGCCAATTATTCCAATATGACGACCTCCAACGCGATCCGCACCCTGTCGGGTTTCGTTGCCGAAAAAGCTGTTGCGTTAGACGGGCGGAAAATAAAAGTGATAGACGAAGAAAAATTACGCAAAATCAGCAAACTCGGATGATTAAGTGCAAAAATATACACAAAAGTTTCGATAAACTGCAAGTGCTGAAAGGCATTGATCTGCAAATCAATCAGGGAGAAATTGTGGCGATAGTAGGACCCAGTGGCGCCGGAAAGACCACGTTGCTGCAAATTTTAGGCACTTTGGACAAGCCCGATTCCGGCGATATTCTCTACGAAGACGTGGATGTACGCCGATTGAAAGACAAAGATTTAGCAGCTTTTCGCAACCAAAATATCGGTTTTGTTTTTCAGTTTCACCAGCTTTTGCCCGAATTTACCGCTTTGGAAAATGTGATGATTCCCGCCTTGATTGGTCACGCCAGCCATGCCGATGCCCGCAAAAAAGCGCAGAAACTCTTGGACTTGATGAACTTGTCGGATCGAGCCACCCACAAACCTGCAGAATTGTCGGGTGGCGAAAAACAGCGCGTAGCCGTTGCACGGGCGCTGATCAACGAGCCTTCCGTTATTTTCGCCGATGAGCCTTCGGGCAGTTTGGATTCACAAAACAAGACCGAGTTGCACCGTTTGTTTTTCGACCTGCGCCACCGGTTTCATCATACCTTTGTCATCGTAACCCACGACGACAGTTTAGCACAACTCACCGATAGAATTATTTATATGAAAGACGGACAGATCACTTAAAAATTATTCATCATTTCAAATCCCTTAACTTATGAATTGGAAAGATTTTTTTTATTTCTCGCAACGCGAACGGCGAGGTATTCTGCTGCTAATCGCCTTTGTTTCAGGAATTTTTGTTGGAAAATATTTGTTTTCCACGCATACCACAGAACCGGTGGAAGTTTCGGTTCCGCAAGAAACGACCGCGCCGCCACGCTCCACTTATCAGCCTTATTCGCCGAAATATCAGCAACAGCCGACATCGTCGCAGCCGCGATCGAACAATGCGCAACCGCAGCAACGCACTTATTATGCGCCGCGTCAGGAGACGCCCGAACCTCGTCCGTCGGCAAATGCGGAGCAGCCCAAGCAGGAAAAATTTGCTGCCGGAACCGTCATCGAACTGAATGCCGCCGATTCGCTTGCCCTGATGCACATTCCGGGTATCGGCGCAAGTTTTGCCAAGCGGATTCTCTCCTATAAGAAAATTTTGGGCGGTTATCATCGCATTGAGCAGTTGCAGGAAGTCTATGGCATGTACGAAGAATTGTATGAAAAAATCACGCCCTATCTCACTGTGGATGCCGGTCAAACCGTTAAAATTCAAGTCAATAGCGCCTCATTGGACAAACTGAAAAGTCATCCTTACATCAATTTTTATCAGGCAAAAGCCATCGTCGAAACCCGCAAGAAAAAAGGCAAACTGTCCGAGGTGGCAGAGCTGCAACTGTTAGAAGAATTTTCGGAAGACGATTGGATCCGAATTACACCCTATTTGGATTTTGAATAATCTGCTGACAATCAATGCGATAAGACATCATTGAAGCGAGTCAGGAACTCGTCTGCCAAGTCGCGTGTCAGACAGAGCGGCGGCAACAAGCGGAAAACATGAGCGCCCGTTGCGCCGGTGAAAACGTGTCGATCGAACAGCAGGCGGTCGCGCAGGGGTTTGACAGGCGTTTCAAATTCGACGCCGATCATCAAGCCGTGTCCGCGTACCTCTTTGATCTGCGGAAATTTGCGTAACTCGTTCATCAGATAAGCGCCGATGGTTTGTGCATTGTCGATCAATTTTTCTTTTTGCATTACATCGAGAACAGCGATTGCTGCCGCACAAGCCAAATGGTTGCCGCCGAAAGTTGTTCCCAACTGTCCGTGAACAGCGGTAAATTTCGGTGCAATCAGCATCCCCGAAACAGGGAATCCGTTGCCCATACCTTTGGCGATGGTGATAATATCGGGGCGAATATCGGCATATTGGTGTGCAAAAAACTTGCCGGTACGCCCGTAGCCCGACTGGATTTCATCGACAATCAGAACGGTATCTGTTTCGTCGCAAACTTGCCGGAGCTGCTGCATAAATTGCGGATCGGGAACGATGATGCCGCCGATGCCCTGAATGCCTTCGATGATCACCGACGAGATTTCGCGGTCTTTCAGTGTTTCGCGCACGGCGTCGATGTCGTTCCATGGCAGGAAAACCGTTTCCAAGTCCAAGACATTTGCCGACCAGTACTGCGCAATATCGGTAACGCGCACAGTCGCCGCCGTCCGTCCGTGAAAAGCTTTGTGGAATGCTACCATTTTTTTGCGTTGCGTGTGGAACGACGCCAATTTCAGCGCATTTTCGTTGGCTTCGGCGCCCGAATTGACCATAAACACCGAGTAATCGGGATAACCCGACATTGCGCCGAGTTTTTCGGCGTATTCGTTTTGCAACGAGATCTGTACGGAATTGGAATAAAAGCCGATACGGTGCAGTTGTTCGGTGATGCGGGCAATGTATTCGGGATGCGAATGACCGATAGAAATGACGGCATGTCCGCCATAAAAATCCAAGTATTCTACGCCGTTTTTGTCGTAGATTTTGCAGCCTTGCGCACGCACAGGTTCGATCTGCCATCGAGGAAAAACATCGAAATAAGTCATATCAATTTAATAGCTGTCAAGAATAGTCGGCAAAGGTACAAATTTTTTCTGTCTGAACTGTGATTTTAAGATGATTTTTTTTGCTGATAGTATCACTACCCACTAATCATTGTTTTCTTTTCAGCAGAAAGGCGATGCTTTCGTTGAACATAACGGAGTTAAGCAGTTTGAGAGCGAGCAGGTAGATGCATCCGGCTATCGCTATTTTTGCGGAGAGTAGCAGGTAGATATTTTGGATGTTGTGCGTGAGTAGCCAAGTCAGTATGAAACTGCCGAGCGTAACGCCGAGATAGGGCAGTACATCATGCAACACGTCGCGCAGGCGCAGTCCGACTATTTTTTTGACGTAATAATGCCAAATCAGCAGTCCGACATAGTTGGCACAGACAAAACCGATGACCATAGCTATGGCGCCAAAATATGCCATTGCAGCGATGGACGCCCATTGCAGGATGCCTACTATCGTAGTGATTTTCAGATAGATACCCGATTTTTCGTGCGCATAAATCAGGTTGGTGAAGATCGTGGACAAGAAAGCCACCGCTGCCCATAGACACAAAATTTGCATATACGGCAAGGCAGGCAGCCATTTTGCGGTGAGCGCCACAATGATAATTTCTTTGCCTGCAAATGCCAATCCGAACAGTAGCGGAAACGACACAAAGGCGCCGAAACGTATCATTTTGCGAATAGCATTCTGTTGTCGCTCGCGTTCTTCGTTGATGGTCGCAAAAACCGGTTGAGACACGATATTCAACATCCCGTTGATGAACGACTGACCGAATCCCGACCATTTCTGTCCTTGATAAAACTGTCCGACGCTTTCCACATTGAAAAATTTTCCAAAAATCACATTGAAAACAGTGGCATTGATTTGGGAGATGATGTTGGTGAAAAACATACGGACACAGAAGGGCATCATTCGTTTGAGTGGCGAAAAATTGATGTGCAGCGTCGGTTTCCAAGGTGCGATGAAAAACATGATCAGCGGCGTCAGCGCCAAGCTCAGCGTGTTTTGAACGGCAATTGCCCAATAGGTATGCCCATGCATCACCATCAACATGCCGACGCATAACGAGCTTGCCAGCGCGATCACCTGAATAATGCCGATTTGCTTGGTGCGCATTTCTTTCATCATAATAGCCGAAGATGTAATTCCCAGACTTCCTATCAAAAATCCGAGGAAGACTACCCGCGACACCGCGAGCAATTCGGGCTGTCTAAAGAAATCGGCAATCAGCGGTGCACAGAGGAACAGGATGCTATAGAGTGTTGCAGCGGTCAGAAACGAGAACCAGAAAACAGCGTCGTAATCTTTTTGCGTAGCGTTTTTTTTATTGATGAGCGAAATACTTAATCCGCTGTTGATGATACAGCAGGCGATGACGTGAAAAATAACCAATTCGCCATAGATGCCGTAATCCGTATCGCTCAGTTTGCGGGCGAAATACAAGCCGCAGATCAAAGACAAGACCTGCTGCACGCCGTTGCTCACGCCACCCCAAAGGATGCCTTTTGCCGTTTTCTGTTTCAATGAGGGTTCTTCTGCTGCCATCGCTATTTGCCGCGTAAAATACGTTTGATCTCGTTCAATTTGTTCAAGGCTTCGACCGGCGTCAGGTTGTTGATGTCCAAATGGATGATTTCGTCTCTGATTTGCGACAGCACCGGATCGTCTAACTGGAAGATACTCAACTGATAACCTTCGCGTTGTTCCGAAATTTTATCCACCGGTTTACTGATTTCGCCTTTGCGGTTGTCCGATTCTAACTGCGCCAAAATTTCGTTGCCGCGTTTGACGATACTCGAGGGCATTCCCGCCATTTTTGCTACGTGAATTCCGAAACTGTGTTCGCTGCCTCCCTTGACTAACTTCCTCAAAAAGACGACTTTATTGTCGATTTCTTTGACGGAAACGTTGTAGTTTTTGATGCGTTTATACGATTTTTCCATTTCGTTCAACTCGTGGTAGTGCGTTGCAAACAGTGTTTTGGCGCGTCCGCGTGGATGTTCGTGGATATATTCGACGATTGCCCAAGCGATAGAAATGCCGTCGTAGGTAGAGGTGCCGCGCCCCAGTTCGTCGAACAAGATCAGGCTGCGATCCGACAGGTTGTTCAGAATATCGGCGGCTTCGTTCATCTCGACCATAAAGGTAGATTCGCCCAAAGAGATATTGTCGCTGGCTCCTACGCGGGTGAAAATTTTATCGACGATACCGATCTCGGCGGCTTCGGCAGGCACAAATGAGCCGATTTGAGCCAGCAGCACGATCAATGCCGTCTGCCGCAATAGCGCCGATTTCCCCGCCATATTGGGTCCGGTGATGATGATGATTTGCTGTTGCTCGTCGTCTAAAAACACATCGTTGGGGATGTAGGCTTCGCCTGCGGGCAGTTGTTTTTCGATGACCGGATGGCGTCCCTGTTTGATGTTGATGGCTTTTCCGTCGTTGATTTGCGGACGGATATAGCGATTTTTCTTGGCTGTTTTGGCAAACGACAGCAGACAATCGAGCTGTGCAATCAGGGCGGCATTGGTTTGGATCGGCGTGATATATTCCATCAATTCCAGCACCAATTCGTTGAACAGTTTGGCTTCCAAATCGAGAATACGTTCTTCGGCGCCTAAGATTTTTTCTTCGTATTCTTTCAGTTCGGTGGTGATATAGCGTTCCGCTTCGGTCAGCGTTTGTTTGCGTATCCACGACGAAGGAACTTTGTGTTTGTGGGTATTGCGCACTTCGATATAGTAGCCGAAAACATTGTTGTAAGCGATTTTCAGCGATGGGATTCCGGTCTGGTGGCTTTCGCGTTGTTGAATTTTCAGCAGATAATCTTTGCCCGAATAGGCGATTTGTCGCAATTCGTCCAGTTCGGCATTGACGCCGTTGGCGATGATTTTGCCTTTATTGAGTACCACAGGCGGGTCAGGCATCAATTCGCGGTCGATGCGACTGCGGATCATTGAGCAGAGGTTCAGCTGTTCTCCGATGTGTTTCAGGCTTGGCTCGTCGGTTTCCGTACAGACTTTTTTGACGGCAGACAAGGCAGACAAGGCGGTTTTGAGTTGCATCACTTCACGCGGATTGACCCGTCCGACCGATACTTTCGACATGATGCGTTCCAAGTCGCCGATCAGACTCAGCTGTTCGTCTAACCGGTCTTTGACGTCGGGCTGTTTGAAAAAATATTCGACAGCCGTCAGCCGGTCTTCGATAGATTTCTTTTCTTTCAGCGGGAAAATCAGCCAGCGTCTCAACATACGCCCGCCCATCGCCGTAATGGTGTGGTCGATCACGTCTAACAGCGATTTGCCGCCTTCGTTCATTGTGTTCAGCACTTCCAAACTGCGCACCGTAAATTTATCCAAACGGACAAAACGGTCTTCTTCGATCCGCGCTAACGAGGTTACGTGGGCGATGTGGTTGTGTTGCGTGAGGTCTAAATAACACAAGACGGCGCCCGAAGCCACGATGCCGTTGGGCAGGTGTTGCACGCCGAAACCTTTCAAACTGTTTGTTTCAAACTGTTTCAGCAAGCGCGTTTTGGCGGTTTCTTCGGTGAAAACCCAGTCTTCCATCTCGAAAGTCAGCCACTTGTTGCCGAAATGTTCTTCAAAAGTTTGCCGTTTGCTGCGGTCGATCAACACTTCTTTCGGCGAAAAATTGTTCAGCAGTTTGTCGATATAATCCGCTGTTCCTTCGGCGGTGAGAAATTCGCCGGTCGAAAGGTCAAAGAAAGCTACTCCGCAGACGCTTTTGTTGAAATGGACGGCGGCAAGGAAATTGTTTTCTTTGTGATTCAGAACGTTATCGTTGATCGAAAGTCCCGGCGTTACCAATTCCGTGATGCCGCGTTTGACCAATTTTTTGGCGAATTTCGGATCTTCCAACTGGTCGCAAATGGCGACGCGCTTACCGGCACGCACCAATTTCGGCAGGTAGGTATCCAAAGCGTGATGCGGAAAACCTGCCATCTCGACCAAAGACGCCGCACCATTACCCCGTCTTGTCAGCGTGATGCCCAAAATCTCGGCAGTGGCGACGGCGTCTTTGTAGTAGGTCTCATAAAAATCACCTACTCGGAACAATAAAATCGCATCGGGATGTTTCGCTTTCATCTCGGCGTGCTGTTTCATCAATGGAGTGTCAACTAATCCTTTACTCATCTTTCATCATCATCATTTATTCTTTATAATATATTCTTTTTGCCCTCGGAGATACTGACGTCAGCACCTCGTAAGGGATTGTTTCTAATTGTTGGGCGATTTCCGTTACGGAAATTTTATCGCCGAATATTTGCACTTCATCGCCCTCTTGCGCCGAGCTGTCCGTAACGTCGATCATTGCAATATCCATACAGACATTGCCGACTATCGGACAAAACGCATCGACCGCCCAGACTTTGCCGCGTCCGTTCCCCAGACGGCGGTCTAATCCGTCGGCATAACCGACCGGAATACAGGCGATTCGACTTGTGCGGGTGATTTTTCCGTTGCGATTGTAGCCGACAGTGTTACCTGCGGCTACTTCACGTATTTGCAGGATACGACTTTTTAGTGTAGCCACCGGTTGCAGTACGCTGTTATCGACTGCCGAAAAGCCATACAAACCGATGCCCAACCTGACACAATCGTACTGATATTGCGGGAAGCGTTCGATGCCCGCCGAGTTGAGTATATGTCGCCGAACCGGATATTCCAATGCCTGTTCTATTTTGTCTGTTATTGCGGTGAAACGCCCGATTTGCTGCTCGGTAAAGTCGTCTAAAGCCGGTGAATCGCTGCCTGCCAAATGTGAAAAGACCGATTTGACTTGCACGCCGGTTTGCTGTTTCAACAGTTCGGTCAGCACGGGGATGTCTTGGGCGTCAAATCCCAGACGACACATGCCGGTATCTAATTTAATATGAATAGGGTAATGCAAAATGCCGCGCCTTTCGGTTTCTCGGATAATGCTTTCGAGCATGGTGCGGTTATAAATTTCCGGTTCGAGGCGATGTTCGAGCAAAGTATGAAAGGCATGCGGTTCGGGATTCATCACCATAATCGGCATGGTGATGCCTTCGTTGCGCAATTCCGCGCCTTCATCTGCCAAGGCAACCGCTAAATAATCGGCGCCGCGTTCCTGCAAAGTTTTTGCCAATTCGTAAGAGCCGACGCCATAACCGAAAGCCTTCACCATACAAATGATGTGAGTAGATGCTTGCAGTTTCGACCGAAAATAATTCAGGTTGTGAATAATAGCGTCCAAATCGACTTCCAAAACCGTCTGGTGCGCTTTTTCTGCCAATGCCTCTGTGATACGTTCAAAAGCTGCCTGTCGCGAGCCTTTGATCAGTATCAGCGAGTGTTTGATTTTACGCCAGATACCCGATGCGAGAAAATTTTCGGTTGTCGGGAAGAAATCTTTTTCCATCGGAAAGAGGTTGGAATGCGACATCAGATTGCCGCCGATCCCGATGAAATGTTGTACTTGTTTTTGGCTGACCAATTCGGCTATCTTGCGGTAAAATGCTGCCGGAACCATCCCCGATTGCAGAATGTCGGACAAAATGACCACCCTGTTCAGTTGGTTTTCGCCCGCCCGTCGCGCCATGAAATCCAAGGCAATCGACAGCGAATTGATGTCGGAATTGTAGGTGTCGTTGATCAGAATATTGCCGTTAGCGCCTTTGCAAACATCCAAACGCATAGCTACCGGCTCCAATCCTGCAAAACCTGCTTCCAAATGGTCTATCGCGACAATATTTTGTTCCGATAGATAAAGAATCGTGGCAAGGCAATGAATGGCGTCTTCGATAGAAGCGTCGTCCGTGAACGGAATGGTGATGTGTTCGCCCCGATAAAAAATATGGGTATGGTCGATTTCTTTTTCAATTTTTTCTATGAACAGCGGCGCTTCCCGATTGATTTTCGACCACGCAAAACACTTGTCCGACAAGCCTTTTTTCAGCATACAATAATGGACTAACACTTGGTCTTCGTTGTAGATGACAACTTGACTGTGTTCAAACAGTGTGAGTTTCTCCAAACATTTTTCTTCTTGCGAATAGAAATTTTCCTGATGTGCCTCGCCGATGGTCGTAAAAATGCCGATGGTCGGACGGATGATCGGCTCCAAGCGTGCCATTTCGCCCGACAGGGAGATGCCGGCTTCAAAAATGCCGAGTTGCGTTTGCTCCGAGAGTTGCCAGACAGAGAGCGGTACGCCCGTCTGCGAATTGTAGGAACGCGGTGAGCGCACAATATTTAAGTGGTTGTGTAATAGCTGATAAAGCCATTCCTTGACGATGGTTTTGCCATTGCTGCCGGTGATACCGATGACAGGAATATCGAATTGTTTGCGGTGATTTGCCGCCAAATTTTGCAATGCTGTCCAGGTGTCTTTCACCGGATACCATTGCGCGTCGGGCATAGTTTCCGTAGCATCAAATGATTCCTCGATTACAAAATGTCGCACTCCCTTGCCGTAGAGTTCGGCAATGTAGCGATGCCCGTCTCCGCGGTGCGTGCGCAACGCAAAAAACAGCGTGCGTTTGGCGTCGGACAACGAGCGGCTGTCGGTGAGCAGAATTTTTTTATCTACTCGATTTAACTCTCGTTTCAATTTTGTAATTTAAATTTGTAAATCGTTTGACTGCTGAACACCGAATCTTTCTGCAAAACGGTCGTCGGATATTCCGGATGGTGCGGAGAGTCGGGGAAATGCTGGGCGTCTAAACTGATTGCCGCTCCGATGGTCGGATCTTTTGTCAGCTGGATACTCGGTTCGGTGGTGTAGATTTCTACGCTGATACCATTTTCGGGATTGGTCAGCGCTGCTGCCTGCCGTTCGATAGTACGGGGCTGATTCAAAACATAGCAAACGTTATAGGTCTGTGCATCAAGGGCATGCGGTGTCGTAAAATTCAGATTTGCCGGAACTTTTGCGATAGCGCCCGAAGGAATCAATTCGTCGTTCAGCGGCACATAGTTCGCTGCATCCACATACAATTCCTGCCCATCGACAGAGCTTGCCGTTGCGCCTGCCAAATTCAGATTCAGGCGATTGAAAATATTGATGTAGGTGGCGCGACGCGAAGTGCTTGCCGAATAATCGAAGATCAAAGTGTTGTCGTCCGACAGGGTGTAGGTTACCGTCAAATCGACGTCGGAGGGGAATCCTTGTTCGTCGTCTGCGGAATAATAGCGACACACGAGCTGACTTTCTGCCGGTTGTTCGATCTCGAAAAAGCCGCTGCTGAATCCGCGCGGACCGCCGTTTAAAGTGTGTTCGCCATCGTTTTGACGCAGGCGATACTTCACCCGTTCAATTTCGATGACACCACCCGCAATCCGGTTGCCATAACGTCCGACGACCGCTCCGTGATAATTGCCCAGTTGCAAATAAGGAGTGATCGTATCGTATCCCGCGACGATATTGTGCATCGCGCCGTTTTTGTCGGGAACCGCGATAGAAACTATTCTGGCTCCAATGTTCATCACCGTAACTTCCATGCCATTGGCATTTTTTATTACATACAGTTTGTTGGTTTCGCCCTTGTCGTTGAGATGTTCAAACTTGGAAGGATACAAACCCGATACAGTCGCCGTTTCCGGCTTTTGAGTGCAGGAGAACAGCGTCAAACCCATTGCGATAGTCGCAAAAAAGAAAACATGTTTTTTCATATAATTTAATTGTTTAAAAAATTTCCTTGCAAAGGTAATAAAAAAAACGCTATTCGCAGAAATTTATTTGCCGATTTTTGTCTGAATATTGATTTTTATGATTATCGTATTTATTGCCTAAATGACTTTTCCCTGCGGGACAATTGGGTAATATATCCGATATTCATATAATTTTTTCTGCAAATATATGGATTTTATCGCAATTTTTCTATTATAATGACGTTTTAAGTAGATAATATAAACAATTATGAAAACTCTTGATATTAAATTAATTCTGCGGCAGTACGTGCCATCTGCTTTTTTTGTCATATTGCTTGTTTGCGGCATGATAGGCTCGCCGTTACCAGTGAAATTGATATGTAGCGGAAT